>DAORHY010000268.1:0-5107 GCA_035438225.1 Bacteroidia bacterium | reverse complement strand
GATCTCGCTCCGGCTTCCCGTGACGCGGTCATGTACACCGGAGGCAGTCCCGATTCTTTTTATCTCTCAAAAAATGTTTTGAAATCGGTATTGAAAAACGGAACGAATGTTCTTGCGATCGAAGTACACAATCAAACCGCTACCAGTACAGATCTCAGCGGCAGAGTCTGGCTGAGTTTTTTAGTTGATAATTCACAATCTTATTTTGGATCGGTGCCAACATGGTTTCATCCGGCGCCGCAGCAATACCTGCATGCGAAATTTAAACTGAACCGCAATGGTGAAAAGGTCTTTCTCGTCAATGGTTCCGGCACAGTGCTGGATAGTAAAAATACAGGGACAATTGAACCCGACAACTCCATTGGGCGAAACCCGGACGGTAGTACCACCTGGTGCATCGCTTCCACACCCACACCCGGTGCAAGTAATAACAGTGCAAATTGTTACAACGGCTACGCAACGATTCCGGTATTTTCACTTGCTTCCGGATTTTATCCGGTCACACAAACATTGTCACTGAGTACGGCTTTTCCAAACAGTCAGATTCGCTACACACTCGACGGAACGGATGTAAGTGCATCTTCAACAGTGTATACTGGTCCGATTTCTCTTAGCGCTACAACCACTGTGAAAGCCCGTGTCTTCTCAACGGGTGCGCTCCCAAGCCAGACGGTAACCAATACATTCTTCATTAATCTCAATTGCAGATTGCCTGTGTATGCGGTGACAACAGATCCGTACAATCTTTATGATTACAACAACGGAATTTTTGTTCAGGGTCCGAATGCCCAGGCTGCTAATCCGCATTTCGGCGCCAATTATTGGATGGATTGGGAGAAACCAATTTATCTGGAATATTTTGACAGGGATAAAATTCGGGCTTTTCGATTTAATTCCGGTTTGAAAATTACAGGAGGATGGTCGCGAATGGCAGATCAGAAAAGCCTGGAGATCATGTTGAGTGATAAGTACGGTTTGTCAAAACTCAATTACCCCCTTGAGTCCGACAAGCCCTGGAATGATAAATGGGATGATTTTATTCTTCACACCACAGGGAATGATCGCGGAGTTTGTCACATGCGTGACCCCATGATGCAACGCTTGTTAAAACCAACCAATATCGACTACCTCGCATATGAACCTTGTCTGCTCTATATAAACGGTCAGAGCTGGGGCGTTTATTACACCCGGGAAAATGATGACCACCATTGGATCGAAGGAAATTACGGTTACAAGAAGGATGAAATTGACCTGTTGAAGGAAAGTTATTTCTATCCGACCATTGAAGTGAAGAAAGGCAGTGATGCCGCTTTCTGGACAATGTACAATTACGCAACAACATCATCCCCGACGGGTGCATCCTATTATTCCACGATGGCAACGATGATGGACCTGGAAAACATGGTGGATTATTTTGCATCCGAAACGTATTATCCGAATGACGACTGGATGGGGGGCGGAAACAATAATCTCAAGATGTGGAGGCCGGTAAAAGCAGGCGGTCGTTTCCGATACCTGTCTTACGACCTTGATTTTGGAATGGGCCTGGTTGGGTCTGTCTCAAACGACATGTTGGGTACAGCGCTCAATCCGTCTCCGCACAACTACAACTCTGACATTTTCCAGAAGCTTGTTCAAAACCCTGCTTACAAACGTTATTTCATTAATCGTTATGCAGATTTGATCAATACAATCTGGTTGCCCTCCAATGTGCAGGCCATGGCCTATTTGTTCAGGGATTCATTGCGGAAAGACATGCATTTTCAGTATGAAAAGTGGGGCGGAGGTGATACCAATCAATGGAACTCCAACATCGCGACGATGATCACTTTTGCGAATCAGCGTCCGGCGTATGCACGCAATTTTATTCAAAGTCACTTCAGTATGACTTCCCAGGTGACCCTCACCGTTCAGGCTTCACCTGCCGGCGCCGGCCGTATTCAAATCAGCACAGTGACACCGACTTCTTATCCCTGGAGCGGAGTTTACTTTAACGGGAATCCCGTGACGATCACTGCCATCCCGAATCCGGGCTATACGTTTGATCACTGGCGTTCCAATTCAGTCATCAATACAAACGATCCGAATCCCGTCGCTACCTACAATTTTACATCAAATGATGTGATCACCGCTTACTTCACCGGGTCACCGGTTCCGGTACAGCTCTTGATCAGTGAAATTAATTATAACAGTGATTCTGCTTTCAATTCCGGCGACTGGATTGAATTGTACAATCCGGCTGCAACTGCTCTGGATATTTCGGGATGGAAGTTTCGGGATGGGGCGGACAACCATACCTATACGATCCCGGCGCCAACAACGATTGCTGCGAACAGTTACCTCGTTCTGGCTTCTGACATGACTAAGTTTTCGGCCATCCATCCGACAGTAACGAATGTTATCGGTGGATTTGGTTTTGATTTTGACAATGGAGGTGAGGATCTCAGGTTG
This sequence comes from Bacteroidia bacterium, assembly GCA_035438225.1. Lineage (GTDB taxonomy): Bacteria > Bacteroidota > Bacteroidia > AKYH767-A > 2013-40CM-41-45 > JADKJP01. Next base: position 2,656 of record DAORHY010000268.1, on the reverse strand, counting down.
TATGATTACAATACGAATCTTTACACTTCTGTATTCTATGATGACTTTGCCCCCTGGCCATTGTCTCCGGATGGTCTTGGTTATACGCTGGAAAGAAAATTTCCCACAACGGATCCAAACGATGGCAACAGCTGGTTCGCCGGTTGCATCAGTGGATCCCCCGGAAGAGCATATGCTGCACCCACAGTGACCATCAGTGCGGGTGGATCGACCAGTATTTGCCAGGGCAATTCAGTTACATTAACTGCAAATGCTTCCCCCGGTTATTCGTTTCAATGGAAAAACAATGGTGTCGATCTCCCTGGTGCCAATCAGTCGACTTATAGCGCTTCTCAACCGGGGTCGTATACAGTAAGTATCAGTTCTTCGGGTTGTTCCGGAATATCCAATCCTGTTTCTGTCACTGTGAACCCGGCCGGACAAGTCAGTTCAACGACGCCAGCTTCACGATGCGGAAGCGGGAGTGTTACCTTATCAGCATCCGGTACGACTGCTCTGGAATGGTATGATGCTGTAACAGGGGGCACACTTGTTGGCACGGGAAATAGTATTATCACTCCTGTACTCACGCAATCGGCCACTTATTATGTCTTGTCTGGCGGAGCTTGCCCCAGTGCGCGCGTTCCGGTGACTGCCGGCATTCAGGCGATAACTGCAAGTCCGGTTACACAGGATGTGGGCCGTTGTGGTTCGGGCACGGTTCAGCTCAGTGCTTCAGATACGGCAACAATTCACTGGTATTCGGCTGCGTCGGGAGGAACGTTACTCGCAACCGGATCTACCTATACAACTCCGGTACTTACTCAATCCACCACCTATTATGTGGAAGCGGGGACTTTTTGTCCGAGTCCCCGGGTAGCTGTGAATGCAGTGATATCATCCGCGACAGCCACGCCGATAGCATCCAACGTCAGCCGCTGCGGATCCGGAACAGTGACGCTTACTGCGTCTGATACTGCAACCATTTATTGGTACAATGCGGCAAGCGGAGGAACCTTGTTGGCAACGGGCACTTCGTATACGACACCATCACTGTCTGCATCCACCACGTATTATATCGAAGCCGGAGCTTTTTGTCCAAGTGCCAGGATTCCTGTACAAGCCATTGTGAATTCAATTGCCGCTGCCCCTGTTACTCAGAACGCAAGCAGATGCGGAACAGGCAGTGTTACACTTACTGCCACCGATACTGCATTGATTCGCTGGTTCAATGCAATCAGCGGAGGAACACAGGTAGGAAGCGGAACTTCATTTGTCACACCTTCTCTTGGTTCCACGACTACGTATTATGCAGAGGCTGGTTCTGTGTGCCCGAGTGCGCGTGTCGCCGCTCTGGCAATAATTAATACTGCTGCTGCCGCTCCGGTTACATCGGATGTCAGTCGTTGCGGCCAGGGTGCAGTTACACTCACAGCAACCGATACCGCCATTGTTCGCTGGTATTCCGCAAGTACAGGAGGAACTTTGCTGTTCACAGGGAATAGTTATACCACACCATCACTGAGTACTACGACTGCTTATTATGCAGAAGCCGGCTCTGTTTGTCCAAGTGCACGTGTTCAGGCCAATGCAATCATCAATCCCGTTACGACAGCACCTGTAGTTCAAAATTCAAGCAGGTGCGGTAGCGGGACGGTTGTCCTTAGTGCCACTTCTTCAAGTACGGTTAGCTGGTACAATAGTCCGGGCGGAACATTGTTGGGAACAGGTACTTCATTTACAACACCTGTTATATACTCCAGTACAAATTATTATGCGGGTGCCGGAACTGTTTGTCCAAGTAATCCTGTAGCAGTTCAGGCAATCATCACTGCGGTTGCAGAGGCACCTGTAACTCAGAATGCCAACCGTTGCGGACCAGGAAGTGTTACGCTGACAGCAACAGATACCGCAGTGATTCGCTGGTATTCCGCTGTGACAGGGGGTACGCCACTTGGAACCGGAACCAGTTTTGTCACACCCTCACTTTCGGTCAACACAACCTATTACGCAGAAGCCGGCTCCGTTTGTCCAAGTGCACGTGTTGCCGCGCAGGCAATCATCAATGCGGTTACCGCCACTCCGGTTGCTCCTGATGTTGCTCGTTGCGGTTCAGGAACCGTGACACTGATGGCAACGGATACTGCTTCGATTCGATGGTATTCTGTTGCCAGCGGTGGAAGCATTCTTGCAACAGGAACCTCTTATACAACTCCGGTCATCACAGTCACTACTCCATATTATGTGGAGGCCGGCTCCATTTGTCCGAGCCCACGAATCCAGGTGAATGCGATCATCGCAACAGCAGCCGCAGATCCTTCGGTTCAAAGTGCAAGTCGTTGTGGCAGTGGAACAGTAGTGCTTTCCACTACGTCACCATTCACGGTTAATTGGTACAATACACCCGGGGGTACTTTGTTGGGAACCGGAACTTCCTTCACTACCCCCTCAATTTCCGCTACCACAACGTATTATGTGCAGGCCGTGTCATCGGGATGTCAGAGTAATTTTGTGTCTGCACAGGCAATCGTGAACACCGTTGCAGCTGCTCCCGTAACGCAGGGTGCCAGTCGTTGCGGAACCGGAAGCGTCACGCTTACAGCTACGGATACAGCAACCGTTCGGTGGTATGCGGCTGCCAGTGGTGGTTCAGTACTGGGCACAGGGAACAATTTTG
>DAORHY010000267.1:0-5126 GCA_035438225.1 Bacteroidia bacterium | reverse complement strand
GTGTTGTCACCGCAGCCGAGAACAGGATCATTCACCGCCAGCGTTGTGCCGACAGTGGAACCGGATGCCTGAAACCCGCCACAGAGCGGGGTTGCAAACGAGCAGTCGTCTTGAGAATGTGCTGATGCAGCAAGGAGGAGCAGGATGAAGAAGAGGAATAATTTCTGCATTAAAATTTTGATTCAAGGGTCTAAGATACCCTGAACCATTCAACGGCTTTTTCACAGGGAAACTGACTTATTAACACCCTGTTTTTTCGCATTGTTAGTTAATCGGGGGCGAATTGAAATCCCTGGAGAGGAAGACTGTTCTTGAAATAGAAACTTCTTGTTTTTTTGACTGATTTTTAAGGTGAAAACGATGTGTGAGTTCGAAGTGTCGGGATCCTGATCCTTGTTGCAGTGATTGGCAGCAGTTCAGTTTTTTTGTTTTTTGTTTTTATATCACATCAACATTGCTTCCCGAAAGAAATGCAAAAATGTGTTGGATTTGTTTGACCCATTGAGTCAATTTCGTCAGTTTTTTTGAGTACAAAAACCGCAACCGAAAGTGGCGGTTGGGATCTTCGGAATGCCTGTTCTGTTTGTAGTAGTTCATTTCTTCATGTTTTGAAGTAGTTCAGCCCTAAACAAAATGTCTTAATGCGTATGAAGGCGGTAAAAAAATCCACAAATTGTATTGAAAAACAATCGATTCGCGTTTCTGCGTTTCGTTCGGGATGGAAGTTTACGGGGAAAGTAAATGTCGCTTGCCAGACTACTGATTCAGAAAAAGAAGTCACCGGCTTTTCAGAAACAAATACTCAGTCAGGCTGCTTCTGACACAGCAGGAACAAAAGAAATTGGTAAATTGCATAGTGGATCGTTGCCTGCTTCAATAGCCATCGTTTAATTTTTAAGGCATGATAACAAGTGATGAAATTTCATTTTATACCTGAAGCTATAGCTTTTATCTTCCCATGAGCACTCTCCTGATTTCAAGCATTGAAAATACCATCAAACGGAAGATGTCTGATCATGATATAGCTGTTTTCTCCGGTTTGGTATTCGAAAAGTCGTTTGATAAAAAGATTTCAATGATAGAAGAAGGCAGTATTTGTAATTACATTTATTTCGTTTTGGAAGGTTCTTGTTATTCGTTCATCACGAATGATAAAGGGGATAAGCATGTCATTCAATTGGCAGTTGAAGGCTATTGGATTTCCGATTTATACAGTTTTTTTTCCGGGAAAGAATCTTTATTTACCATTGAAACGCTGGAGCCACTAAAAGTAATGGCCTTGAATAAAGAGAATTTTCAACAGGCTTGCGATACCCTGCCTCTGATAGAACGGTTTTTTCGGATTTTGGTCCAAAATGCATACGTTTCTATGCAATATCGTTTGGCCAAGACAAACAGTGAAGATGCGAATAAACGGTATGCAGAGTTTTCCAGGCTGCATCCGATGTTCATTCAGCGAATTCCACAGTACATCATTGCTTCTTATTTGGGCATTAAACCTCAATCGCTGAGCAGAATTCGCAAAGAAATGACTTCAAAAAAGTGATTCGGGAATCGCTCTTGTAAAGTCCATTAATTATTCCATTCAGATTTGTGATTTATTAACCTATGTGAACGGCAACTCTTTCCGGTTGCAGCATCTTTGCAGGGTCAATAGAACATAACCACACAGGATATAAATATTTAAAAAATGGAAAACAAGACCAAATGGGTTTTAGACCCTTCGCACAGTGAAATTGCTTTTAAAGTTAAGCACTTAATGCTGACAAATATTAAAGGTGAATTTAAAAATTTTGATGCGTTGATTCTTTCCGAAGGGAATGATTTCAGTAAAGCGGATGTGAGTGCAACAATAAATGCAGGTTCTGTATTTACAAATAGTGACGAAAGGGATGCCCATTTGCGCGGTGCAGATTTTTTCGATACTGAACAGTACAAGGAACTCACATTCAAGGGAACTTCACTGACAAAGCTGGATAACCAGAATTACCGTCTGAAAGGTATGTTGACAATGAAAGGTGTCAGCAAAGAAGTGAGTTTTGATGTGGAGTTTGGCGGAATCAACAAAGACCCCTGGGGCAATGAAAAAGCCGGATTTTCTCTGGCAGGTAAAATCAACAGAAAAGAGTGGGGTTTAAATTGGAATGCTGCACTGGAGGCTGGTGGAGTGTTGGTAAGTGATGATGTAAAAATGAGTGCAGAAATTCAGTTTGTGAAAAAAACATGATTGGGGTACCTGTGAGTAAGTACCGGTTGGGTGGGCTGCGATCCCGCACAACCGGTTTTTTTATTGACCGGCAGTTAGTATCTCCATCCTGACGTATGTATTTTCCTGCAAAATTGTAAGACCATTTCTCCCCTCAGGCAATACGGAAGTATCTTCCAGCGGCAGAAACTGCATGCATATTTGTTGCAAATGCCGGAATGAATGCATGCTGGTTTCCGGAAAACCTGTTACATGGATGCTGCATTCGATTTGGAGTGTCTGAAAGAGGCATTTGGATGTACCTGAATGGTATTCCGCTCCGGCTTATTCCAACGGTGATTCCTGTTCCGTTTCATTTTCTTCCGAAAGTTCATCGTATTCCTCGTCCATGTGATGTTCGGAATTCCGCAACAGGCTTGCTTTGAGTTTGCGTTTGTAATCTTCCTGCAACCATTTCACATAACTTTCAGAGGTTTTACTCAGGCAATGAGTGAAAACACGGACACGGTATTCAATTTCTTCCTTGAGTAAATCTGCCAACGCAACGGCGCCTTCCAGATCATCACTGTTTTCCTGGCAAATACGGATGTGTTGTTCGATGGAACGCTCGATCACTGCCTTCGGGCGAAGTCCGTTTTTCATTGCCCGTTGGTGTTCTTCTTTCACGTCAAAATCGATATCCGTTGATTTGCTGAACCTTGCTCGCAATTCATCCGGCATAACATATTTGTAGTGCTTTTCGATTTCTTCATCGCTCCATATACTTGCAAGGTATGTTTCCGGTGACCGGAAGATCCGGTACCAGTCCACATCGGAATCCCAAAGACCGAAGCGGCTCAGGTTGTTCCCGAGATCGATTACTGTGAATTCCTTTTTTCCGGGCAGTACGCGGGACCCGCGGCCAATCATCTGGAAATAGAGTGTTAGCGATTTTGTTGCCCGGTTGAGGATGATACTTTCAACAGTTGGTTCGTCAAAACCTGTCGTGAGGATACTCACAGAAGTGAGGATCGCATCCGGTTTATCACGAAACCATTGCAGGATCTCCTTCCGTTCTTTCGGAGTATGCGTATTGTCAAGGTGCCTGATCTTAAAACCGGCTTCATGAAAAGTCGCATAGACATATTGTGACGTGGCAATACCATTATTAAAAATCAGGGTTTTTTTTCCAAGGCTTTGCTCTTTGTATGCATTGAGCAATTTGTCCTGCATCGCATGGTTATTATACAGCCGTTCCGAAGAACTCACTGTGTAATCTCCGTTCATGCCAACTTTCAGGGAGGTGAGTCCGACGTGATAACTGTAAGTAGTCGCTTTTGCCAAAAATCCCATTTTAATCAAGGATGAAATCGACTCACCCACGATGAGCTCGTCGTAATTGTCTTTCATCGGAAGATTGATGTTGGAGCTCAAAGGTGTAGCCGTTACGCCAAGGAGAACTCCTTTTTCGTAAAATTTAAAAAGCTTGCCGAAAGAATTGTAATGTGCCTCATCCACGATCATCAATCCGATATTGTCAAGATCAAGAATCTTATCGCGCAAGCGGTTGTTCAGCGTTTCAACCATCGCGACGAAACACATGAACTCGTTGGGCACAGGTAATTCTTTCACTTCTCTGCTGATGATCATATTGGTGACACCAAACTCATTCAGCATTTGGTGCGTTTGACCGCACAATTCAACACGATGAGTGAGGATGAGAACCTTTTTTCCTGTTTCAGCAATAAAACGGCGTGCGATTTCAGAGAAAATGACCGTCTTTCCACCTCCCGTGGGAAGCTGGTAAAGCAGGTTGTGCCTCACCGGATGATCTTTCAGCCTTTTGAAGATCTCTTCAATGGCTTTCTCCTGGTAAGCATAAAGTTGCTTACCGAAAGACTGTTCCGGCGCTTCTATCGGATTCTTAGAGTGCAAGGGAGTATGGAATTCTGCAAGTGTATCTGCAAAGGTAATCAATCCTGACAAAATGCTGAACAGGATTATTCCTGTCCGGAAGTTCCGGAGAAGGGGTATGTAATGAAAAAGCTTTGGGCCTTTCCATGGAAAGAATCATTTTTCCTGGCTTGCCCGGATGGAGTGATCCATCGGGTCATTTTGATAGCTGAGTGATACAAAAAAAATGCCCGGTACTTCGTTTCTTACCGGGCATTCTACGGGGTTTAAATCTTCAATTATTTCTTTTTTAATAACACCTTCCCTTTTGTGAAATCAACAGCCGCATTCAGAAATTCAACCATCTTTGGCCAGTCCGTTGCCGGAAAGTAATTCCCCGAATAATACTTTTTTGTCGTGATCTTCAAAATATTTCCTTCCACCTTTGCTGTGGAAACAAATCCTCCTGTGCTATTCGTTACGGATTTATTGAGGCTTTCGAGGCCTTCGGCTGTGTATCCTTCGGGAATTGTGAAATTGATTTCGTTGAGAAAGGACCTGGCGTAATTCATGTAGATATCCCGGTCGCGTTTCAGTTGTTTCTCTTTAATTTCTGTTTGTTGTTCGATCAGTTTCGGAAGCTCCAGCATGTAATTCGGGCCCGCTTTTTTGGTAACGTTTTCAATGGTGAATTCATCGGAATATTCATTGTTGGGTGATTCTTCCCACATGCCGATCGATTTCAATTTGAAATTTTTGTAATCGCTGACTTTTACTTCCATGCTGCTTTCAATATCCTCTTTCAACTTTGTATCGCGTGCATTATAGTCCTGAGCCTGCCGCTGTTCCAGTTTTTTCTTTTCTTCGTTATAACGTTTCAGAATGGATGACATCAGGCTCGAGTGCGTAGTCTGGTACTTTGGCTGGTCGTATGCTTTCAGGTAATCGTAATTTGTAACCACCAGGTATTGGTGGGAACGTTTGTTGTGACCTTTTGCAAGAGTGTTTCGTTTCACGTCGAGCTTTGAATTATCTCCCGCGTTCAGGG
>DAORHY010000266.1:0-5130 GCA_035438225.1 Bacteroidia bacterium | reverse complement strand
GGTGATGATTGCCGCCCAAATACTGGTTGCATTGCAACAGGTTGTGAGCAGGTATGCGAAGCCCAGTTTGCCCACGGTCTTGAGTTTTGGAAAAGTCATCGCGAATGGAGCCACAAATGTAATTCCGGACGAAGTATACCTCGAAGGAACTTTCCGCACCCTCAATGAAGAATGGCGCAATGAAGCGCATCAGCGGATGAAAAAGATGGCTGAAGGAATTGCGGAAAGTATGGGCGGTTCCTGCGAATTTAACATCATCCGTGGGTATCCCTTCCTGATCAATGACGAAGCACTCACCGAACGTGTACGTACGTTTGCCGCGGCGTATGTCGGTAGTGAAAATATCGAAGACCTTGAAATCTGGATGGCAGCAGAAGATTTTTCATTCTATTCACAGCAAGCTCCTGCGTGCTTTTACCGGCTTGGTGTGCGGAATGAAGAAAAGGGAATCACAGCTCCGGTACACACGTCAACATTTGATATTGATGAGCAGGCTCTCGAAACCGGAATGGGCCTGATGGCCTGGATGACGGTCTGCGAACTGGAACACTGACAGGATTTAAAAAGTTCATAAAAAAAGCGCTGATCGACAGCGCTTTTTTTATACATCAATACGGAAATAAATTATGCATCAATTTTTGCATACTTCGCATTCTTTTCAATAAACTCCCTGCGCGGCGGAACATCATCACCCATCAGCATGGAGAAAATACGATCGGCTTCTGCTGCACTGTCAATAGTTACTTTCCGGAGAGTACGGGTGGAAGGATTCATGGTTGTTTCCCACAATTGTTCCGCATTCATTTCTCCGAGACCTTTGTAACGTTGCACACCAACGTTTTCTTCTTTACCGTCACCGGCAAGTCTTTTCACTGCAGCAATACGTTGTTCATCATTCCATGCGTATTGCTGTTCCTTTCCTTTTTTTACCAGGTAAAGGGGAGGAGTTGCGATGTAGAGGTATCCTTCTTCAATCATCTCTTTCATGTGACGGAAAAAGAAGGTGAGAATAAGTGTTGTAATATGGCTTCCGTCTACGTCAGCATCGGTCATGATGACGATTTTGTGATAACGGATTTTGTCCATATTTAAAGGACGGCCTTCTTTTGTTTCATCCCGGAAAACGCCAAGCGCAGTGAAGATGTTTCGGATTTCTTCGTTTTCATAAATCTTGTATTCCATGGCTTTCTCCACGTTCAGGATTTTACCACGTAGCGGAAGGATTGCCTGGAAACGGCGGTCACGGCCTTGTTTTGCTGTACCACCCGCGGAATCTCCCTCAACCAGGTAGAGTTCGCAACCCTCAGGGGCGCTATCCGAACAATCGGAGAGTTTACCGGGCAAGCCGGAACCGGATAAAACATTCTTCCGCTGGACCAATTCACGGGCTTTACGGGCCGCATGACGGGCTGTGGCAGCAAGAATAACCTTGTCAACAATCATCCGCGCTTCCCTGGGATGCTCTTCCAGGTAATTGCTGAGCATTTCGCTCACCGCCTGGTCAACCGCGCCCATCACTTCATTGTTTCCCAATTTAGTTTTCGTTTGCCCTTCAAACTGGGGCTCTGCCACCTTTACGGAAATGATTGCTGTGAGTCCTTCCCGAAAATCGTCTCCACTGATCTCAAATTTGAGTTTATCAAGCTGGCCTGACTTTTCCGCATAGCTTTTCAATGTACGCGTGAGTGCCCGTCGGAAACCCGCAAGATGGGTTCCGCCTTCATGCGTGTTAATATTGTTTACATACGAATGTACATTTTCATTAAACGAAGTATTGTATTGCATGGCAACTTCCACAGGAATATTGCTGCGTTCCCCTTCCATATAAATCGGATCTGCAATCAGTTTCTCGCGATTCTCATCAAGGTAGACAACGAATTCTTTTAATCCGCCCTGGCTGAAAAAAGAATCCGACGGAAAACGGCCTTCAGCGTTTGCTTCGCGCTCATCAGTGATGGATAAGCGGATTCCTTTGTTCAGGAAAGACAGTTCACGCAAACGTGTTGCCAATGTGTCGTATTGATAAATAGCAGTGATAAAGATGGAACTATCCGGAAGGAAGGTAACTGTTGTGCCGGTCCGGTCTGTTTCACCAACTACTTTTACGTCATACAGTGGTTTACCACAGCTGTACTCCTGATGGAAAATTTTTCCATCACGGTGAACTTCAACTTTAAGATGGGAAGAAAGGGCGTTTACACAGGAAACACCGACTCCGTGCAAACCACCGGAAACTTTATAGGAATCTTTATCAAATTTGCCACCGGCATGCAATACCGTCATGACAACTTCGAGCGCGCTTTTTTTCTCTTTCGTGTGGTAATCTGTCGGAATGCCGCGCCCGTCATCACGAACCATGATAGAATTATCGGGTCGGATAAAAACCTCGATGTTTTTGCAGTAACCGGCAAGGGCCTCGTCAATGGAGTTGTCTACGACTTCGTAAACCAGATGATGCAAACCTTTCACGCCGATATCGCCAATGTACATGGCAGGACGTTTACGCACTGCTTCGAGGCCTTCCAGGACCTGAATACTGTCAGCAGAATATTCCTGATTCTTTTTCGTCGTGTTCGTTTCGATGATCGATTCGGTTTTGTTCAGATTTTGGTTAATAAAGTCACTCATTCCTTTAATTTTTTTTGAATTTCCCCCACCCGGTTTATACTTGCCGAAATTAGCCCGGAAGCACTAAAAAAGCCGATTATTTTAATCAGCTGACAATGGTTGTAAATTTACAAAAAAAACACCTCTTAAACAAGCATTTGCACGTTGAAAATCAGGTATTTTCGAGTAAAGAAATGAACATTTTAACGATTTATATGTAGCTGTATATCAGATGCTTAAAAATCAAACAAAGGGAATGAAGAAATTGATGAATCCAGCTCCAAAATGAAGCAAAAAATGCCCTGTTTTTTCAGGCTTATTTAGGATATTTTGACTGATTTTTTTGTGACTATGAGACAGGATCCGTGTCGTTTATTTGTTCCTGAATTTTATCGGGTGAATGAAATGAAAATGTACCGTTCATCTTCGAAAAAAGTACCCGAAACCCGGAAACAATTATGCAGCACTATTAATAAATAGTGTTCATGAACCAACGATTAATACTCAATCTCCAGGTCAAACCTTTTTTTAAGATCATGCATTAATGGATTTTTATCCGCAAGCTTTTTAAATTTTTCAGATGGAGTATAAGGTTTGCTGTTTGAATCATCGGCAAGACCAATTGCAACGTTCAGACTGATCCCGTAATTGGAAAGTTTCTTTCTCAAAAAAGAAAGCAAATCTGCTTTCTGATCATTCAGATCCTTTTCCGCTGCAGCACTGTCTACTGCAAACTGCAGTAAAAAATTACCTTTCAATTCAGGCTTCCTTTTATAAAGCGCGGCAGCAAGTGTCATGCGGCCTTGTTGTTCAAGCAGGGCAGCATATTCATTCCACGCTGAACCCAGGGTCGATTCTGTAAACGGTTCACGCATATCCGGAAGCACTTCTGCCGCTAGTTGTGCGGAGGCCTGCTCCTGGTCTTTGTATAATTTTGAACTGATGGAAATTGTTTTACGGATGGAAGTTGCCTGATTCGCGGGCCTCTCTTTGACAACAGGGACTGAGGTCACCAATTCAACAGGTGCTGCAGTTGCCACTGCAGTACTGGTCACAGGGATCGTCTTTTCTGAGGAGCTGGAAATTATTGTCGGCGATGGAGGAGCAATCACAGCAGATGCGCTGACAGCAGCAGTTTGCGTGGAAGCGAAGGATTGTTCAGTTTTTTTTTTAAAAGGTTCGGGATTCACAGGAGCAGAGGAGGTCTGTGAACACATTTTTAACAAGGACAATTCAATGTGGAGCCGCTGGTTTTTAGCAGCCTTATAGCCCATGTCTGTTCGGTTGGTGATCTCCAGCCTTTCAAGCAGCCAGGTCGCAGCACACCTGCGGCTCTGAACTTTGTATTTTTCACGTACTGTCGGACTGACTTCCAGAAGTGGCAAGGTTATTTCATCTTTGCACACCAGCAGATCACGGAAATGTGAGGCAAGGCCATTGATGAAGTTGTGTCCGTCAAATCCATTGTTCAGGATTTCATTATAGGCCAACAGGACAGCTGACATATTTCCGGAAAGCAAATCATCGGTGATTCTGAAATAATAATCGTAATCGAGTATATTCAGGTTCTCGATGACATCTTTGTACTTCAGGTTGGAACCGGCAAAACTGACCAACTGGTCAAAGAGACTCAGTGCATCACGCAAGGCTCCATCCGCTTTTTGTGCTATGATATGCAGTGCGTCTTCTTCTGCAACAACATTTTCTTTTTGTGAAATGGACTCAAGGTGTTTGGCAATATCCTCTACGGTGATCCTGTTGAAGTCGAAAATCTGGCAACGGGAAAGTATGGTCGGAATGATCTTGTGCTTTTCGGTAGTTGCAAGGATGAAGACTGCATACGATGGCGGTTCTTCCAGGGTTTTCAAAAAAGCATTGAATGCAGCGGCGCTGAGCATGTGAACCTCATCAATGATATACACTTTGTATTTTCCCAGTTGAGGTGCATAACGTACCTGGTCGACAAGCGCACGGATATCGTCCACTGAATTATTGGATGCAGCATCCAATTCGTAAATATTCAGGGAATTTCCCGAATTAAAAGAAATGCAGGAAGTACACGCATTACAAGCTTCTACATTTTCTGAAATATTTTCACAGTTAATGGTCTTTGCCAGGATCCGGGCAGTTGTTGTTTTACCGACCCCACGGGGCCCGGTAAATAAAAATGCCTGGGCAAGGTGATTGTTCCGGATAGCATTTTTTAAAGTATTGGTAATGGAAGGCTGGCCGACAACCGTATCAAACGTGACGGGCCTGTATTTACGGGCAGAAACAATAAACTGATCCATGATTCAAGGGAGAATAACAAAGATACAATATGCAATTGAATAGCTGCCGAACGGTTGATAAAATATGCGGGGATATTTACTCAAACGTTTTGCAGATTGTCGTTTTGAATAAAAAGAAACCTAGGGTCCGAAGTTGGAAGCCCAGGGCAGGTAACTTATTCATCTCCTGCTTTGCACCCCTTCACCCTTCACCCTTCACCCTTCACCCTTCACCCTTCACCCTTCACCCTTC
>DAORHY010000265.1:0-5136 GCA_035438225.1 Bacteroidia bacterium | reverse complement strand
AGATTGAAGGAGCAGAACCAACGAAGGTATCTGTACCGCAAACAAAGATATTTGTTGTCCGCAGCTCAAGGGGTCCGTGACCGGGATTCGGAGTGGAGACTGTGATTTTCAATCGACCGTCATCGGCACCGTTGCCGGTTTGGGAATATTCGATCATACCATATTGGGCGCCGACATCATAGAACGGCGGATGGCCAATCTGGATATCCGGAAGCAGATCGCAGTCAGTCTGATTCGGATCTTTACACTGACATCCGGTCGCATTGGACGTGGTGCATTGTGCATTTGCAAAAAACGGCAAAGCCGCCATTGCAACAATGGCAAGTAGAATTTTTTTCATGAACAATGAGTTGATTTTGTAGGAATAAGAGGAAGGAAATATACGGAATTACCGTGATATCGGAGTTTTTCGAAAGGCAGGACAATATTAATACAAGAGTTTCTTGGTAAAAAACAACAGTTTGTTTGCCAAGAAATCCGCGAGATCAATTTCAGGAGCGTCTGAAGTCCGCACTATCAAAGCCTTTCCGTCACTGAACCGTAAATAGAACCAGATAATATTATTGAATAACCACTTTCGAGTCGAGCCTTTCGTTGGTTGATTCAACACGGAAATGATAGAGTCCGGGGGAAAGATCCGCAGTGTTCAGTTCAAAGAAATTTTCACCATTGAGAATGCTGATCTGAACCAGACGGATGACCCTGCCGGTAATATCTGAAATCATGATGGTTCCGTCCTCTTTGACCGATGCAGCAAAACGAATGGATACTTTTTCATCTGCAGGGTTCGGAAAGAGTTCAAATTCGGATTCCGGCCGGGCTCCTGCAATTCGGATCAAACCGGTTGTAAATACCGAAGAAGCGGAGTAGACAGAAGTGCTTACTCCGGTACAAATGGAACGTACCTGCCATTGATATGCAGTGTTCGGCAATAACCCGGTAATCTGAGTTGAATGTACGCCGCCGGCGCCGGTAAATTGTTTCCAGACATAATTCGTTGTGCCGTTTCGTGAATATCTGACCATGAAACTGTCTGCTGTCACCATGTTGGTCCAGTTGAGCACAGCTCCGGAGTTTGTAATATTGGATGTTGACAAACCATAAGGAGTAGCACAGGCAACAGGTGCATTGGTTGTTGTAAATGTTGCAGCGGCACTGTATCCGCTACTCAGGCCAAGGCACATGGAGCTCACCTGGAACTGGTAAGTAGTATTCGGTACTAAGTTACTGAGTGAAGTAGAATTCCCGAGGGAACCGTTTACGTTTTTATACAAATAGTTGGTGGTGCCATTCACGGAATAACGGATTCTGAATGTATCAGCGGAAACATATTGTGTCCAGCTGACTGTTGCGGAGGTGTTCGCGACATTAGAAGAACCCAGCCCATAAGGTTTCACACACGGCACTGGTGCAGAAGTTGTAGTAAATGTTGCCGCCGTTGAATACCCGCTGCTCACACCCAGACAAATAGAGCTTACCTGAAACTGATAGGTAATGTTGGGCGATAAGCCTGTCAGTGACGCACTGTTTCCCGCACTTCCGATCCGGTCTTTGTACAGGTAGTTGGTGGTGCCGTTAACGGAGTAACGAATACGGAAAGTATCGGCTGCAACATAGGGTGTCCAGCCGACGGTTGCGGAGGTATTTGCAATTCCTGAAGAAGTGAGCGCATATGGTTTGATGCAACGCACAGGAGTAGTCAATGTGGTAAATGTCACGGATCCACTGTAGCCGCTGCTGACGCCTCTGCAAATGGAACTCACCTGGTACTGATACAACGTTCCCGGGCTGAGACTGCTTAGCGTAGCACTACTCACACCTCCGGATCCGTTAACGTCTTTGTACAGATAAGTTGTGGTGCCTGACACAGAATAACGGATACGGAAAGTATCGGCAGTCACACTGATGTCCCAGTTTACCTGAGCGGAAATGTTGGCAATGTTTGTTGTAGTTAAATTGAAAGGGCGCAGGCAATTGTTGTTACCGGCAGTGACCGTTACTTGTTGCGAACTCGTTCCGGTGCAACCGTTTGCGGCAGTGTATGAATACGTGATTGTGTATGGGCCACCGACACCTGCAGTTGCGGGATTGAAGATAGAGCCGTTCATACCGGGTCCGCTGAAGGTCCCTCCTGCAGGAGAACCGGTTAATGTTACCGGGGATGATGACGCAGTGTAAGTTGCCCCAAGTCCGCTGAAAGATACTGACGGAATGGTATTGATGGTTGCGGTCACAGGAACACGGTTGCTGCGGGTCACCAGATCAGGTGATTTGATTTGCCAGTCGTAGCAAAAGTAGAATACAGTATGTCCGCCGGAAGAGTTGGTGATTGAAAGTACGCCGGGAATTGAGAATGGGTAACCGATGTTGGACGTTTTTGTGTTGTAATAAAGATTGGCACCATTGTCAACCTGAAGTCTGTAATTTTCATCCGGATCAATTGTCCAGTTTAATGTAACTCTGCTGCTCCCGCTGGGAAGGGACGCAGTGACCTGGCGCAAGGTGTTGGTGTTTTTATCCAGGAGTTTAAATGTTTTGTTCCCTGCAGTGTTTGCATACACGAGCACGGATTGAAGTGTCAAACGGGAGTAGACCGTAAAGACTTCGTATTGTGCGGCAGTTGTTGTAGGAGATGTGTAGGCGCCGGTTGCAGAAACCGCATTGGACGATGGCGCAGAATTGACCGTGGCACCAGTTGTTGTGACTTCACTTTCGACATAGTAGGTCGTGGACGATGACAAGGTGGGGGTTGCATAGGAAGTACCGGTATTGATGGAGGTGCCGCCGGATGCTGCAGTGTACCATTTTTGTGAACCGGTACCGCTTGCAGACAATGTTACAGTACCTGTTCCGCATCTTGCGGCTCCTGTGACGGACGGATTTGCCGGATTATTCAGTACCGTGATCACGAAAGGGGCGGAGGTAGCAGTTCCACAAGGACTGGTAACAGTTACCGTATAAGAACCAGCAGTATTGGTGGTGATAGATTGTGTGGTGGCCCCCGTTGACCATAAATATGCTGAACCGGCTGTTGCAGTGAGGGTTGCAATGTCGCCCTGAATCATTGTTCCGGGGCGGTTCGAGTAGATGTTTGAGACTCCGGTACCCGGAGCATTTTGCCTTGTGAGGGTGACCGGAACTGCGGCCACATTATTCCATTCTTTTGTTTCCTGAAAATTGTTGTTCGGATCAATTTCCACGACAATCCAGTATGTTCCGTTACAGACATCCGGTGGAATGTTGATCCACATTCCATCGAGTGTTTTTGAATAGATGTCTACATAACCTGCGGATATTCCCTGCAACGCGTTTGAGCACCCGTAACTACCGCCGCCAAGTCCGTAATTCGGAAGATTGGAGGAATTCAACACATTGTTAAGGGAGTCCCGGCAATAGTTATTGCTGGAATTACAATTGCTAAGGTCCAGCAGGCAGAAAGCGAGTTTTGTTCCGGTACCGACAATGGACCAATGCAAGGGGTTCGGATCGTTCGGATTTTCAATGCGCAAGGTATAGGTGCCCCAGGAATCTACGTGCTGATGGCCATGTGAAGGATGATAGGTCATGGTTCCTGCTTCACGGTTGGTATAAGTCATTGTGTTTCCATTCTTATGGTACACACGCTGGACGACCACCTGTTTAGGATCAGAGCCATCGGTACAGGTGCCGGATCCGGGATAGCTTGTGAATGTATCCGTACCGCAAACCCACTTGCTTATTCCCCTTACTTCGATAGGGCCATAACCGATATTGGGTGTGGCGCCTGTAAGCCTTAATCTTCCGTCATCGGATCCCTGGCTACTCTGGCTCGTGCCGGCGTTTACCTGGGGATATTCTGTATAACCACCATTGCTGATGGCGTCTTTCGACAATGTAATGTCCGGAAGCAGATCGCAATTGGTTCCTCCGCCCGGAGGGCAGATACAGGTGGTTGCGTTAGTGGTTGTACACTGAGCTTTGCCGGTGAAAGGCATAGCAAATGTGACTCCAATCAGGAACAGTATCAGTTGCTTCATGTTTGTAGGGATGATTATCTTAGTACTAAACTACATAATACAGGCCAATCCTGCAAGCACCGCGTGTTTTCAGCCATGGTTGTTCAGTTGCAGTGGTGGGAACTCTGTTTTTTTGGAATCAGCTGAAGAGCTTTGTAAACCGAAAATTCACAGCATCAAATAAACCGAGATCACTTATTTTAAATTCCGGAATGACAAGCAGAGCCATGAACGAAAGGGTCATATAGGGCGCACGAAGGGTGGATCCGAGAGCTTTAACTTTTTTATCCAGCAAACTATATTGCCTTGCAACACTTGGTCCATCGGAAGGAGAAAGCAGCCCGGCAACCGGCAGGGGGAGCGCCAGTTCTTCTGTTTCATCAACCACGCAAAGGCCCCCGCGATGCTGTATTAACAGGTTCACGGCACGGCAAAGATCATCGTCATTTACTCCTACCGCGATAATGTTGTGTGAGTCGTGAGCCACTGAAGACGCCATTGCGCCTCGTTTGATACCGAAATTTTTAATCATGCCAACGGCTGGTGGAGCGTCGGAATACCGGTTAATGACAGCAATCTTCAGTATATCTTTTTCAGTATCCGACAAAAGGTATCCGTCTTTCGATTTTAATTGTGACCTGAAATGCAGGGTTATCAATTGTCCGTCGAGGGCTTCGATAATATTCAGACTTTGTCCTTCTGCTTTGACCCTGAAATCATGCGGGTGTTTCGGACTGCAGGAAAAATGATTGATGACCGGGTGCTGGTCGTCAGGCAGGTTACAGGTTCCATTTTCTGCAACCACATCGCCATGGATCACTGTTTTGAGGATTTTAAAATCTTTCAGGTTGTTGACCACAATAAAATCAGCGGGGTCACCGGGTTGCAACAGACCGACCTCAAGTCCATAGTGCATCACGGGGTTGAGTGTGGCGGAACGTAAAACATTCATGGTGTCATAACCCGAAGCAATTGCCCTGCTGACAAGTTGATTGATATGCCCAAGCTCCAGGTCGTCAGGATGTTTGTCATCGCTGCAAAACATGATGTCGTCTGCATATTCATCCATGAGTGGAATAAGTACATCAAAATTTTTCGCTGCGGAACCTTCCCGGATAAGAATTTTCATCCGGTGCTGCAG
>DAORHY010000264.1:0-5172 GCA_035438225.1 Bacteroidia bacterium | reverse complement strand
TCCTGCGTAACTGAATAATTATCAGCGAAAGCCTCCGCAAAAAATCCTCCGAAGGAAAGGATTAGCACATCAAATTCATTGACTTTCATTTTGCTCAAGTAGTCATCTTGGATTTCGGAGATTATCTTTTTACGCAAACCGAACAAAGCCGGAATACTGGCTGATCGATGCTGGTCTTCAAATGTTTTGATAATTTTTTGAATCTCGGCAGTAATTGCTTCCCCGCCTTTTACCCTGGTCCAGGATGTATTGATTCCTGACAATTCATTTTGCTGAAAAGGAGTTCCGTCGATGAACCTCAGGTAATCCAGTTGTTTCCCCCTACTCCTGGATGTACCGAACCCCTGGCTTTTGTGCATACTCCGGCTTTCTGACGACAGCTCACCGTATGATTTCCCGAGCAAAGAATTAAACGAACCGATATCCACACCTGTGATGTCGGGTTTGTCCTTAACCTCTTCCTCTTTGGGCCGGAACATATTCCAGAAAATACGTTGTGCCTGCCATACAGTGACATATTTTAATTGCTCAGGGAACCGGGATGGGTCTGCGGCAGCTTTAAATGCTTCGACTGCAAGGATTGCGGAAGCAGTATGATGGCCATGTCCTCCCTCACCGGTGGTTGGAAAACGCATGATGATGATATCGGGGCGTACAGTGCGTATCGCCCAGACAACATCCGCAAGAATGGAATCTTTGTTCCAGAAAGAAAATGTCTCTTCGGGATTTTTTGAATACCCAAAATCAACAGCACGGCTGAACATTTGCTCTGCACCGTCCACTCTTCTTGCAGCCAACAACTCCTGAGTGCGGATTACGCCAAGTAATTCTCCCTGCTCTGATCCAATCAGGTTTTGCCCACCGTCTCCACGTGTCATTGAAATATACGTTGTGCGAAAATGCTTCTCATTAGCATAATACGAAAGCAGCCGCGTGTTCTCGTCATCCGGATGTGCTGCAACATACAGTACCGAACCCAACGTATTCAGTTTTTCCAGGCTGAGGCGGATGTCGGCCGTACTGTTCCGTTTGGGTTGCGAGGATGCCAAGTGAATCCAAAATGTAAATACTGCGAATAAACTGATGAATCTGGCCATAAATATTTTTGTGTTGATGCTATAAATGTAGTGAAATGATCGGGCGGGTTGATTGATAGTCGGGAGTCGGGAGTCGGTAATTTGTAGCCGTCTGGTGGAGGGTAAGAAAAATCGTCCCACGTACCTCGTCCTTTTACCCGGATTTATTTATTAATTATGAATTAAAAAGAAAATCAAATAAAACAGGCATCTCTCAGTACTTTCATTTGCATCAAACCCATTTTTCTTGCCTGCTCGATATTGCGTTGAGGAATATTTTCTGCACCGGGATAGCTATCGATTGCTGCGGACAAACTCTGCTCTCTCAAAAGGTGTAGCATCGGGTAAGGCGAGCGATTCGTATAATTGGCGGGATCGTCTTCCGTAGAGCCTTCAAATAAATAGTCCGGGTGAAAACTGGCAATCTGGTAAATTCCTTCATACCCCATTTCCAACAGCAAAGCCTCAGCTACATGCACAAGATCCAGGTATTCGTCAAATGCAGAATATGCATCCGGGAAAACCAAAAGTGTTGTTTCGATTGCTTCCTGCTCATCCAATTGTACAAATGCCCGGCCCAGGCTTTCAAGGCTGCCTTCCACATCCGCTCCCAAAATCACTTCAAAGTGAATTGTCCCGCGCCTGAGTTCCTTAGCGGCGAACGGGCAAAAATTCAAACCTACGACAACATCCGTGATCCATTTTTTGGTTTGGCGGATGATTTGATCGGTCGCTTTCATTCAGGAATAATATAAAGTCAAATGTAAACTTTTAATTGTGTTCTGCAGAAATGATGCATTTCAAATAAACAACAAAGTGTCAATTAGTTTATCCCAAATCAACACAGGTATCCTGGAAAACTATTTTTTTTATTTACAAAAGCAGAAGATAAAATTACCTACATCCAATAACTCAATAACTCAATAACTGAATCATTTACTCATCCATTCACCCATTAACCGAACATCAACTCTCCCGGTACTAAAAAACCAGAGCCGGAAGTTTCCTCCCGGCTCTGGTATTAAAAAGGATTCATCTTTTATTCTACTGCAATCCGGATCGTCCTGCTTTCTGAACCTTCTTTCATCAGAGTGAGGAAATAGATACCGGAAGCATATTTACTCATGTCGAGTTCAGCATAGTTATCTCCTTCACTGGCTGCAACTTCTTCCTGCAGGTATACATGCCCGAGCATATCGGTAAGGACCAGGATATGCTTTTCATTCTTTTCTGCAGTGAAATTAATTGTCAGGAGGGTTGACACCGGGTTCGGGTAAGCAATAAATGAACCGCTGAAGGAAGCGGTTTCTTCTTCCATCGTACGGCAAGTAAGGCCTACTGCAATTGTACGGGTAGTGGTTACCGAAGCTCCGCACTGATTGTTGGCTTTCACCGAGAGCACCGCGCTGGTTGATGTAGCAGTCGTAAATTTAACTTTAACGCTGGTACCCGTGGTGCTTCCGACAAACGTTGCCCCGCCGGTGATGGACCAGGTATAAGAACTAGCGCCGGCTACGGAAGGAACGGAGTAGCTTACGGATGTCTGCGATTTGCATACTGTAGCCGGACCGGTAATTGACCCAGGCTGAGCAGGCCGTGACGTTACAGCAAGTGAAGTGCTGCTGCTTGAACCGCAGGCATTATTCGCTTTCACGGTGATATTTCCGCTGCCGGTGAAGCTGTTTCCATAGGTTACTTTAATCGACGTACCCGAGTTGCTTGTAATCGTAGCTCCGGCAGGTACTGTCCATGTGTAGGAAGTGGCACCGGGAACAGCACTGATGGAATACGTATTACCGGATGTACGACACAAGCTGCTCACTTTTCCGGTAATTGGTCCCGGGGCGAGTGGAGTTGAACGTACTTCACGTGTTGAAACGGGACTGCTACCGCAGGCATTCGTTGCATACACCGTCACGTTTCCGGATACAAATCCGGCAGGGAACGTGATGTAAACTTTGTCAAAAGTGCTGTCGACAGTCAATGGATTTCCGGTTAAACCGGCCCCATTCGAAATAACTGCACCTGCAGGCGCCGACCAGGTGTAGGATGTTGCATTCGGGAATTTGAAGATCTTGTAGGTCTTCGTTGTTCCGGCACATACTCCCACTGTCGGATTGTCCGAAAGTGTAAATATCGGAGGAAGCACGAGCATTCCCAACACCAGTTTCAGCTGCGGTCCGCTGTTTCCGATGCAGTTGTTTGCCTGCACTGCCAGTAAGCCGATCACATATCCGGAAACAAAATTCACGGTGATGGAGTTTGTTCCCTGGCCTGAAGCAATCGTAGCACCCGGTGCAATCAGTGTCCATGTATAACTGGTTGCGTTGGCAACAGGCGCAATGGAATACGTTGCAGTTAAAGGGCCGCAAATTGTCGCAGGTCCGGTAATCGCTCCCGGTGTTGCAGGACTGGAAGTAAATCGTGTGAGTGTTTTACAAGTAAATGTACTGCTGCCGCAACCATTCACAGCTTTCACACAAATAGTTCCACCGCTGTATGTACTTCCGAAATTCACGGTGATCGAAGAAGCTGTGGATGAACCCGTCACACCCGAAGGGAGAGTCCATACATAGGAGCTGGCTCCGGCAACAGGAGCAACACTGTACACAACCCCGTTTTGTCCCCGGCATCCGCCGGAAGGTCCGGTGATGGCTGAAGGAGCAGCAGGTGCGGGCCCGAAGATGCTCACTTCTACAGTGGAGAAAGCTGTGCATCCTTTCGTATCCGTAACAGTAACGGTGTAAGCACCGGCTGCCAGTGCAGAAATTGAAACTGTTGTTTGTCCGCCGGGTAACCACAAATAGGTGTACGCCGGAGTACCTCCGGATGCCGCAACAGTAGCTGTTCCTGTATTTCCGAAACATCCTGTAGGTGTCATCGCAGTGATGGCCTTTAATTCGGCAGGCTCAACAATCGTTGCTGATGCCGCTGCAGAACAACCGTTCGCATCAATGACAGTATAGGAATACGTACCGGAAGAAAGACCGGAAACCGGAGAGCCGCCGTAAATATAGGATCCTGTACC
The DNA here is from genome assembly GCA_035438225.1 of Bacteroidia bacterium. Lineage (GTDB taxonomy): Bacteria > Bacteroidota > Bacteroidia > AKYH767-A > 2013-40CM-41-45 > JADKJP01. The sequence continues at coordinate 1,068 of DAORHY010000264.1, read as the reverse complement.
TCCGGTGGCTGACAAGGCAACACTTCCGGGTTGTCCGTAACAATCAGGATTCGTCGGAGTGGCCGTCAATTCCAACAGCGCCGGAGCAGGATCGATTGTGGCAGAAGTTGCAGCACTGCATCCATGGGCATCCGTTACTGTGTAGTTGTACGTTCCGGGAAGAAGGTTGGTCACGGCATCCCCTCCAAGTGTGTAAGGTGAAGTTCCTCCGGAAGGAGTAAGCGTTACACTTCCGAGATCACCGGAACAATCAGGCTGAGAAACAACTGCACCAAGTGCAACTGTTGAAGGCGCCGCGTGAATGGTAACGGTTGCAGTTTCCATACATCCGTTCGAATCGCTCACAAAATAAGTGTAGATTCCGGACATCAGATTGGTTGTTGAGGAGCCCGCGAACATGTATGGCGGAACGCCACCTGTTGCACTCAGGTTCACACTACCTGTCTGACCAAAACAAGAAGGCTGAGTTTCGGTTGCAGTGAGGTACAGACGCGGAGGGTACTGGACAATCTCAACATCTATGCTTGTCGTGCAACCGTTCTCATCCGTGACAGTGTAATGGTACATACCTGCTGACAGGTTTACCTGAGCATCGCCTCCATAGGTATAATTTCCTGTTCCGCCGGTTGCACTCAGATCAACACTGCCGTACTCACCATAGCAATGCGGTTGTATGACATTGACATTGAGTACGAGCGGTTCCGGGACAATGAGTGTTCCGCTTGCATACTGAATCGTGTAATTTGTATCTGATGCAAATGCAAAGGCTGAAGGGACGATCTGGTAAGTGCCTCCCTGAACCAATGGGTTCACGGTCTGACTGGCATTGTCCAGCAAGGTGTATGTCGGGCCCGAGGCCGGTGTCACTCCTGTTGAATCCTGGTATTTGAGTCCGCTTACAGTTGAAGTAAACACAGGCGTTTCGCAGCAAACAGGATTCTTGTCATCCGCTTCCACTGTCAGCGTAGCCGGCAGGATGGTGAGGCTTCCGAGTGAATACGGGATGTCGAAATTGGTCGGGAAGGATGCCCCCGGCACGACTATCCAGGTTCCGACTGTCGTACCGGT
>DAORHY010000263.1:0-5182 GCA_035438225.1 Bacteroidia bacterium | reverse complement strand
CGGTGAATAATTCATGGCTGTCGTAATACAATTCAGAGCCACGAATTTTACTGATCAGGTAATTTGCCGGAAGTGTATCCAGATCGTTTGCCACCAGAACATCCGCTTTATTAACTAACAGATACAAAAAAAGTCGTGTATTAAAAGCAGCATAAAATAAGGGGCCTGTTTCCCACCACAAACGAAACCGGCGGGTAGCATACTCTCTTTGTCCGACTTCCGGGCTTGATCGCCGTTTTCTGCCTATAAGTGTGACCTTCAAACCCTTGCGATGCAGCGCCAAAGCCGTTCGATGAACCCGCTGGTCAGAGGCCAGATCACTGATCACAGACAAAATAACTCGTTTTTCAGTCGCAGACATAAGGATATGAAACATGGCAAGTATACCAAATCAGCACAGGTTTCCGAAATAAATCAACCTAAATCCTCAGACTGATCCTGTTTCAACGGATTCAATTTAGCAAATTCAATCAAAAGCGGAATAACTGAAAATACCGGATACCGAAATGGCACCGGCCGTTGATTTGCCCGACTCTGACGAAAAGACTATTTTTGCTAAACCAGATTCATTTTCATGAAAAAACAGAGTTATTCCAACCATCGCCGTTTCGTCCCGGTTTATCATTTTGTCCTCTCCACGATGGTTGCCGGTCTGATCATCTTATCGGTGGTGAATTTGTTGAATATCCTTGAAGAAGATGTCATTCAGAAAGGCAACATTTTTTCTGCGTTGTTGTTAGTCCTGGTAAGCATTATACTGGGGATAATGTATTTCTACATGCGTTCATTTGCACTCCGGGCTCAGGACCGTGCAATTCGTGCTGAGGAAAACTTCAGGCATTACCTGCTTACCGGAAAGGCAATGGACAACCGATTACGGATGTCACAAATCATAGCACTTCGTTTTGCTCCGGATGATGAATTTATTGTTTTGTGCAAAGAAGCGGCAGAAAAGCAACTGACGCAAAATGAAATTAAAAAAGCCATCACGCGATGGAGAGGAGATTATCACCGGGCCTGAGGCACTGACCATTGTCATATTTGCTCCTTCCGGCAACTGTTAAATTCGAAATCTTAAATTCACAACTACAGATGAACAACATCACCGAACAAGAACGCGAAACGGAATTCCAGGCACGTATCGACCGTGGTGAAATGATCGAACCAAAAGACTGGATGCCGGAGCGGTACCGAAAACAACTCATCCGGATGATGAGCCAGCACGCACATTCAGAAGTTGTGGGTATGTTGCCCGAAGGAAACTGGATCACGCGTGCGCCCAGTCTGAGAAGGAAAGCTGTCCTTCTTGCAAAGGTACAGGATGAAGGCGGCCATGGTTTATATATCTATTGTGGAACCGAAACGCTGAACGTATCGCGTGAACAGATGATTGACGAACTCCTGAGCGGGAAAGCAAAATATTCCAGCATCTTTAATTATCCCACACTGACATGGGCTGATATCGGTGCGATCGGCTGGCTTGTGGACGGCGCTGCCATCGTGAATCAGACTGCTCTTGCAAAATGTTCTTACGGACCCTATTCCAGGGCAATGGTTAGAATATGCAAAGAAGAAAACTTTCATCACAAGCAGGGATACGAAATACTGGCCACATTAATGAAAGGCACAACGGAGCAAAAAGCCATGGCACAAGATGCCATGAACCGCTGGTGGTGGCCGTCGCTGATGATGTTCGGGCCCTCTGATAAAGATTCGCCAAACAGCGGTGAACTCATGCGCTGGAAAGTGAAACGTTTTTCGAATGACGAACTTCGTCAGCGGTTTATCGACCGTACCGTTCCGCAGGCAGAAAATATCGGTCTGGTGATTCCGGATCCTGACCTGAAATTAAATCCCGAAACAAAACACTATGATCACGGACCAATTAACTGGGATGAATTTTACAATGTTATTAAAGGCAATGGTATTTGCAACAAGGAACGCCTGAAAGCCCGCCGAAAAGCACATCAGGACGGAGCATGGGTTCGCGCGGCAGCAGAAGCGTATGCGGCAAAACACAAAGAAAAAATGGTTACCGCCTGATTCATCTTCATTTTTGAATTTCAATAATCACACTACAGAAGCATTTACCATGAGCAATTCGCAATGGCCCCTTTGGGAGGTTTTTACGCAAAAAAAATCAGGGCTCCCCTTTGAGCATGCAGGAAGTATTCATGCCCCGGATAAAGAGCTTGCGTTACAAAACGCCCGCGATGTTTATTCACGGAGAAATGAAGCCACCTGTATCTGGGTGGTTCCGTCTGAATTCATCGTCTCCAGTACTCCTGAAGATATGGGTTCTTTCTTTGAGCCTTCCAATGACAAAATTTACCGTCATCCCAATTTCTATAAGACACCCGGTGCAAGTTTTGAATGAGGTCCGGAACCATCCGAACATCCATCCATTCCTTCAACCAAGAAAGAAAGAAAAAAAGCATGAATGCAAGTCAAAATAATCAGCTGATCACTTATTGCCTGAGGTTGGGCGACAGCAGCCTTGTTCTCGGGCAACGACTGGGAGAATGGTGCGGGCATGGGCCCATCCTGGAAGAAGACATTGCCCTTACCAATATTTCTCTTGACCTTATCGGACAGGCAAGGGCTTTTTACACCTATGCTGCGCAAATAGAAAACAAAGGCCGTTCAGAGGATGATTTTGCTTTTTTACGTGACGAACGTACCTACTTCAACCTGTTGCTGACCGAGCAACCCAATGGAGATTTTGGACAGACAATTCTGCGCCAGTTCCTGGTGAGTGCATTCTTTGTTCAGTTCTATTCTCAACTGAAGAACAGCAAAGATTCTACGCTTGCATCTCTTGCCGACAAATCCCTGAAAGAAGTGACCTACCATCTTCGTCACAGCAGCGAATGGGTGCTTCGTCTCGGAGACGGGACCGAAGAGAGCCATCAGCGTTTGGTGCAGGCTCTTGATGAATTGTGGAATTTCACAGGAGATTTGTTTGATATGGACGAACTAGATGCGGCACTCATTCAGGCAGGGATTGCCGTAGATCTGAACTCGCTTCGTCATCCCTGGATGAAAACAGTGAAAGAAGTGTTTCAAGGTGCCAAACTTCAGGTTCCTGAAAATACTTATATGATTCAGGGAAGCCGGAAAGGAAAACATACCGAACACCTTGGACATCTTCTGACTGAAATGCAAGCGCTACCGAGAGCTTTTCCGGGGGCACAATGGTAATGCTCTTCTGAAATCAGGTTTCAGATTTGCCGGAAACCTTACTACCAATGTCAAAAATCCTTACCAAAGAATTTATATTTCAACTCCTGGCCGAGATTCCGGATCCGGAAATTCCTGTGATCAGTATTGTTGATCTCGGAATTGTGCGGAACGTTGAACTGGAAAACCAAAAAGTCAGGGTCAACATTACTCCTACCTATTCGGGATGCCCGGCCATGATGGCTATTCAGAATGATATTGTTTCCCGTCTGAAACAGGAAGGGATTGACGATATTGAAGTGCGGCTCGTTGTTGATGAAGTCTGGACAACAGACTGGATCAATGATGCAGCGAAAGAACGATTAAGAGAATACGGGATCGCACCGCCGGAAAAAACCAGTACGAACAAGAGCCTGCTGACCGGCAAACCAAAAATGGTGAATTGTCCACGGTGCGGATCCCCGCGAACATCCCTGATCAGTCAGTTCGGCTCCACAGCATGTAAAGCATTGTACCGGTGTGATGACTGTAGGGAACCATTTGATTATTTCAAATGTCATTGAACGTTACGTTATTTTATTATCAAAACTTCAATTGTTGAGATAAAATCAATTTTATGATTACTCCATTCATTCTTCACGCCGTTGACCAGGGTATTGCACGCATTACTCTCAATCGTCCCGACAAATTCAATAGTCTGAACCGTGAAATGGCGTTGGGGCTTCAACACGTCCTTGATCTTGCGGCAGCAGACAAAACAGTACGTGCGGTTTATCTCACGGGTGAAGGCAAGGCATTTTGTGCCGGCCAGGATCTGGGAGAAGCGATAGACCCTGCAGGTCCGGGCATCCGAAAAATTGTTGCGGAGCATTACAACCCCATTATTCTGAAAATCCGTAACCTTGAAAAGCCGGTAGTATGCGCTGTCAATGGAGTAGCTGCGGGTGCAGGAGCCAACATTGCATTTGCATGCGACATAGTCATGGCATCTACGGGTGCATCGTTTGTACAGGCATTCAGTAAAATCGGTCTGGTTCCGGACAGCGGCGGAACCTTCATGCTTCCCCGGTTAATCGGTATGCAACGGGCTTCAGCACTGATGATGCTTGGCGATAAAATTTCTGCGCCCGATGCCCTGCAAATGGGTATGCTTTACAAAGTCTGCGAATCGGAGAAACTCCAGGAAGAAGCGATTCAGGTTGCCAAAACACTTGCACAAATGCCCACACGCGGAATCTGGCTGACAAAAAAACTTCTGAATGAATCCATGTCCAACTCCCTTACTACACAACTTGGACGGGAAGAAGAATTGCAGGCAGAAGCAGGGGCAACTGATGATTACAAAGAAGGTGTTCATGCTTTTTTGGAAAAGCGAAAACCTGTTTTTAAAGGCTCCTGAACCCGGCACAATCAGACATAAAAAAACCCCGCTCAGAGCGGGGTTTTTTTGTATGTGCTGAAGAAATTACTTAATGCGTGAAGAAAGTTCAGCACCAGCTTTGAACTTAGCCACCTTTTTAGCAGCAATCTTAATCGGCTTACCTGTTTGCGGATTACGGCCGTTACGGGCAGCACGTTTTGCAACAGAGAAAGTACCGAAACCTACAAGCGCAACACGCTCACCTTTTTTCAAGGTCTTGGAGGTAACAGTCATAAACGCCTGCAACGCACGACCTGCGTCGGCTTTGGTGATCTTGGCTTCTGATGCCATAGCATCAATCAGTTCAGCTTTGTTCATTTGCTTCTTAGTTTTTAGTGATTAGTGGTTATGAATAATGACTTCATCAAAAGTACTTACAGCGAGCCCCTGTTGCAAGTTTCAGGAATGCAAATGCCCTCAATTGTTGATAAATAGTAGTGTTTGTTGAAAACTAAGAACACATTTCCGCGACTGTCGCAGGTTTACGAGCTAATGTAAGATGAATGAAGTTGAATGGTCGAAATTCAGGAGTGAAGAGTGAAGAGTGAAGAGTGAAGAGTGAAGAGTGAAGAGTGAAGAGTG
>DAORHY010000262.1:0-5201 GCA_035438225.1 Bacteroidia bacterium | reverse complement strand
CAATGGAAATGTCATTGCACTTGCAATTTCTATTTCCAACCCCAGTGTTTTGTATGCAGCATCTCTCGGGAATATTTTCCGCACGGATGACGGAGGTCTGTCCTGGACAGACATCACGCCCGGACTGCCGGTGAGTACTGCCGGCATAACCTACATGGCCGTCTGTGATACGAATCCTCATAAAGTATGGGTAACCTTTACCGGATACTCCAATGGAGAAAAAGTTTTTGCCTCGGTTGACGGCGGAGCAAACTGGAGCAATGTCTCCGGTAGTCTTCCAAATATTCCCGTGAACTGTATCGTGTATCAAAATCAAAGTGATGAAGTGCTTTACATCGGCACGGACTTTGGCGTTTTCTACCGTGATAAAAATGCTGTTGACTGGGTGCCGTATAATGGTGGTTTGCCAAACGTAATGGTCGATGAACTTGAAATCCAATATGGAATTGCAAAACTCAGGGCAGCTACCTATGGCCGCGGGATTTGGGAAGCGGATCTAAACGGAGCCGTGCCGATCACACTCGATGCGGGAGTTGTACAAATAATACTGTCTCCGGGCAGTTCCTGCGACTCAGTGCAGGCACCGCAGGTAGAGATCAGAAATTTCGGTACGGATACTTTGTTCACTGTGAATATTCTTTATCAAATAGATGGAGGATTATTGCAGACATACGTCTGGAATGGGACATTACTAACCGGAACCAATGCGATGGTAACATTGCCTTCCTTTGCTTCCACAAACGGAACGCATGTGCTGCTTGTGAGTACATCCGTCCCGAATGGCGGGGTCGACCAGTATGCATTCAACGATTCTCGGAATCTCAATTTCACTGTGAATACAAATTTCGTCCCTGTTCCATTCACTGAAGATTTTCAATCGCACCTGCTTCCTCCTGCAGACTGGACATTGGTGGATCCAACGACTATACTCATGGTGGACACGACTACCGGCGGATTCGGATTGTCTTCAGCGTCCATTTTTGCAAATTTCTATTATGCCGGTAGCGGTATGATTGGAAAACTTATTACACCTCAGTTTAACCTCACAAACATGCTGGCTCCGGCAAGTTTGTCCTTCAATCTCGCCTATGCTCCGTATGCTGCCTCTTACCATGATTCACTTGTGGTTTATGTGAGTACAGATTGCGGGTCAACCTTCAGCAGGATTTATGAAAAAGGGGACCTGACACTGGCGACTACAGCGCAAAACTCGAATGTGTTTATTCCATCACCCGGGGACTGGAGGAGGGATTCAATTGATATCAGCTCCTTTATCGGAAACAGCAATGTTATTTTCAGGTTTGATGCCATCAGCGGTTATGGCAACAACCTTTATCTTGATGATATCAATATCCGGGATAACAGTACTGCTGTTCCTGATCAGAACTTGCCGGAATCAATCAGTGTGTTCCCGAATCCTTTCAAAACTTCAGTGAATTTTGCGATGCAGCATCCGGAATCCGGGAACTATACGATTCAGCTTACCGATCTCAGCGGTCGATTGATTTTGTCCCGTGAAGTTTTTGCCTCCGGGAACTACAGCACTACTGTACTTGACTTTTCGTCCGTCGAATCAGGAATGTATCAATACAGAATACTGCACGGGAAAAGAGTTGTTCATGCCGGAAAGCTGATAAAATCATGATACTAAAAAAGGAGCTCAAGGCTCCTTTTTTTATTCAATCTACTGAGTTGTTTATTGCCGGATGAAGCGTGAACTGCGAACCGTTTGCCCGTTTTCAACACTCAACAGGTAAATGCCCGGGGTAAAATTTTTCAATTGAAGTTTTACTTCATTTTGGTTTTGCAATGATTCCTTTTGTAAAACCCTACCGGTGATATCCTTGATGGAAAGCAGTGTGGAATTTTGATTTTCGTCAAACCGCACCGTCAGATATTCCTGTGCAGGATTCGGGTAAAGGCTGAACCTATTCGCATTCTGAATCTCACTGGTTGCGTTGGTAAAACAAATTTGTCCAAACTGGTTTACCTGTAAGGTAGTGTTCAGTCCAATGTTGCTCTCATTCAGTGTGATCATCTGCTCACTGGCGCCGGTACTGTCAGTGAATGTATTGGTTGTCTTTATGACAGGAAAATTAGCTTCGTAACAATCGCTGAAACCTGCAGTGTCTGTTTTTACGAAATATGCATCGCCGATATTTCCGGTCTGAAACCCAATTGTATATCCTGCCAATGCATAACCATCGCCGGTTGAAATCATGGAATTGCATTCACTTGTTGCTGTGATGTCTCCAAATGTATGAGCCCAGATAATAGTTCCATTGGCATCAATCTCCATGAGCAGATCCTGGTTGATAATGTTAACAGAGTCTCCGATATTCGTGAATCCGGCAACGACAAAATTCCCGGAACTTGTTTCAACGATTGAAGAAGGTCGCTCGTATTGAAGGCTGCCGTAATTGTAATTCCAGGACACAGTACCGGACGAATCCAGTTTGAAAATGTTCAGGTCTGTGCCTCCTGCTGTATTTACAGTAGAAACGCCTGCAACGATGTAGCCGCCGTCCGAGGTTTTACGGATTGCATAGGCCCAGTCCGCTGAAATTGTCCCATAGCGTTTGCTCCAGAGGATATGACCGGAAGAGTCAAACTTTGTGATGTAATGATCAAAGTTGGTGCCTCCGGATACATTATAGGTGCCGCCTGCAGCAATGAAACCCTCATCCGTTTTGTCACCTCCATAAAAATAATTTGATACGGTAGTACTGCTGACATTGGCCCAAATTTGATTTCCGGATGCATCGATTTTAATGGCGAGTGCGGATTTTAATGCCGAACCATAGCTCCACGTATTTCCAAGGATCACAAATTCGTCATTGCCCATATCCAGTAATGTTTGCGCTTCATCATAGTCTGAACCGCCAAAAACTTTTGACCAGACAACGAATCCCGAGTCATCAATTTTCGTTACCAGAATGTCTGCATACTGTGTGTCAATCGGGGAGCTGTAGGTGCTACCGATAAGCAGGAAAGATCCGTCACTGAGTTGTTTCACATCACTGATGAAGTCGTCTTTGTAACCTTCAACACGTGAGGACCAAATCAGGTCACCGTCACTGTTCAACCGGAAGAGTGCAATATCGGTACTGTCAATTACATTGGGACCTGTTCCGCCTACGAGTATGTATCCATTATCGAAAGTCCGGGCCACTGCCTGTGCATCATCCAGGTTGATGTCGCCGTACAGATCCTGAAATTTTACCTGTGCCCGGCTGGCAAACGAGATTACCACTAATGCAAACAGGAGGAGAAGTTTTTTCATGGTTTGTCTTTTGTATTATCAAAGATATTGATTTCCGTAAGCAAGAAAAAAGGGACAATAGTGTCCCTTTCATTGATTTCTTTGTATGAATACGTGTTAATATTCGTCTTCGTTGAAGAAGAAGTCGTCTTTGGTAGGATAATCCGGCCATATTTCTTCAATACTCTCGTATGCTTCACCCTCGTCCTCAAGTTCCTGGAGATTTTCAATAACTTCAAGGGGAGCGCCGGAACGGATGGCATAATCGATCAACTCGTCTTTCGTCGCCGGCCAGGGAGCGTCTTCAAGGTGCTGTGCAAGTTCGAGGGTCCAATACATTGTTTCGATTGATTAGAAGAACCGAAGTCCTTTTTAAGGGTTGCAAAAATAGAAAAATAACATTCACTTGTATCCTGTTTTTAATTTTTCCGGAATCCACCGGAAGGCCCTGCCTTACAGGCTTTTGTGAAAAAATGTTACAGAGGATCAGCCTCTTGGCTTCCAGGGAATTTCTTTTGAGCCGGTTTCGGCAGTAAGTTTTCGGGATAAAACAAAAAAATAGTCCGACAACCTGTTCAGGTATTTCAGAATCAAGGGGGAGACCGTGTCTGTTTCAGAAAGATGGACGGTATTGCGTTCGGCTCTCCGGCAAACCGTCCGGGCGATGTGACAGATGGAAACAATAGAGTTTCCGCCCGGCAACACAAAATTCCGCATCTCCGGCAAGCTGGCATCCATGTTATCCATGGCTGCTTCAAGGGTTGAAACAGCGTCTTCGCTGAGTTCCGGAAGTTTCATTTTTGTTGCTTCCGGGTCTGAAGCCAGGTGTGATCCTATGGTAAACAGGGTGTCCTGAATCAGCAACAACAAATCGATATGGCCTTGATTGATAGGTTGGTCTCGCAACAACCCAATCCACGAGTTGAGCTCATCCACTGTCCCATAAGCCTCGATGCGAATGTGGTGCTTCGGAACGCGTGTTCCCCCGATCAGTGAAGTTTTACCCTGATCACCCTTTTTTGTATAAATTTTCATAGGCGATGATGAAATTTGGGCGAATCAGGCAAGCACGTTGCCGTTTTGGACTTTCGTGTTCGGTTTGTCCGATTCAATCATTCCGTCCTTGATCCGAATGATTCTGTGCGCATGCCTTGCAATTTCTTCTTCGTGAGTGACCACAATAATTGTGTTGCCTTTCTGATGGATTTCTTCAAACAAGCTCATGATTTCTTCCGAAGTCTTCGAGTCCAGATTTCCGGTGGGCTCATCCGCAAGAATGATGGAAGGATTGTTTACCAGTGCTCTGGCAACTGCGACACGCTGGCGTTGTCCGCCGGACAGCTCATTGGGTTTGTGCCGGACACGATCCGCCAGGCCTACATCTTTGAGTGCAGCCATCGCCCGGTTTATGCGTTCCTCTTTTTTTGCTCCTGCATACACCAGTGGCAATGCAACATTATCTAAGGCCGAACTGCGCGGAATGAGGTTGAATGTCTGAAAAATGAATCCGATTTCCCTGTTCCGGATTTCCGCAAGCTCATTGTCAGCAAGCGTGCTTACTTGTTTGTTGTTGAGTATGTATTCACCACTGCTCGGAGTATCCAGGCATCCGATAATATTCATGAGCGTTGATTTTCCGGAACCGGAAGGGCCCATCAGTGCGACGTATTCTCCTTTGTGAATGGATACGGTTATGCTTCGCAATGCATTTACTTCTTCCGTTCCGATTACATACTTGCGGGAAATATTTTTGAGTTCTAACAATGCCATAGAGTGGGTTCAGGAAGACAAATGTAACCGATAAAATGTTATCAAAACGTTAGGGAGGGGAATTAGAATTTTAAGACAAAATCCTGACGGGGGATTCCGCTCCGGAAGAAAATGATTCCAAGGTGGAACAAATCAATACTCAGTGTTACCTGTGGATGGGTTTTAATGA
>DAORHY010000261.1:0-5210 GCA_035438225.1 Bacteroidia bacterium | reverse complement strand
GTTGTCGAATGTCCAGGTTTCATCCGGGAGGTTGCTCGGAATCTGGATCATGCTCCATGTTCCGTTGAGTTCCGACATGATCCCTTTTTCTGATTTCAGAAATTCTGTTTTTTCACACGAAGAAAGTACGAAGCCTGTAAGCATCAGAAAACAGGCGAGGGCGTAAGTAGAAAATTTCATCATAAGGATAAAGTTTTTGTGAGGAATGAATAGGTAATTGCATGGGTATGGAATTCACGACATGCTCATCGCTGGATCTCTTACGTGAGGTTTTTTAATCCGTTTCCGGGAAGGGAAACGTGGGCTGTAAGGAAAATGAAATAAATCCACTGAAAAACGGGTGCTTGCTTTGATCAATGCATGTTTCCTGAAAATACAGAGGTATTGAAAAAAAACACAGCTGTAAGTTTTAGCGCTACAATGCTTCCTTTTGTGACACGTCGTGTCAATCAGGACGTGCAAATTGCCGGGGCTTTTTTAAACCACAGAGGACGCGGAGTTGTACCGCAGAGGGCGCAGAAGTGCCGGACAGTCTTCGTGAACTGTGCGTAATTTCACGCTGCAATTTCTTCGGTTAAATTCACACCCCTTACGATGCGCAAGGGCTCAGAAGCGTATCAGTTTAACACTTTCATGCAATCCTTCCCCGTGGACCTGCACAAAGTAAACCCCACTGGCTAAAAAAACAGAGATGAATTTTTTGGAAATCAGATCCTGCTCAACATCCATTGTTTCATCATAAATCAACTGCCCGAGGGCATCGTAAATATCAATACCGATATCCTGTATGGTTTTAGCATTCAGGACTTCAACATAAAAACTTCCGTCATTCGGATTTGGGAAAATGTGTATGTAATCCGTGGTTCCCTTGCATTCTTTTGTGAAGACATCAATGCTATCGCCTGCAATGCAACGGTAATCAGCGGTTGCAGTTACCCAATAGGTTCCGGGGTTTTGGACAGACAGAGTGGAGGCGTTCGAGTTGTCGGACCAATTGTAGACATAGAAATTATTTCCGGCATGCAGCAGGAGATCTTCGTTTTCACAGATCGTGGTATCGTTACCCAGTTCAATGAGCGGAAGTGTGTAATACGTTACATGAACAGAATCTCCTGTAGAACAGTTTTCCGCTGTTGTTGCCAGCACGCTGTACCAGCCTTCTTGAGTCACGGCAATTGAGGCGGTGGTTTCAGCGTTCGACCACAGGTACGTTGAAAATCCAGTAGAAGCCTGCAACGTTATTTGTTCTCCTGGACACAGGGAAGTGTCAGCGCCCAAAGAAATTGAAGGCACAATTTTATTGCCGATATGAATGGAGTCAATAGAAACACAGTGATAGGGAGAGACAACTTCCACCCAATACTCTCCGGGAATTGTAACTGTCAGCGAAGGCTGTGTACTTTGGTCGGACCATTCATACGCACTGAAAGAGTTTCCGGGGCTGAGGATGATCCATCCTCCCTGGCATACAGAAGAATCAATGCCAAGATCGGCCTGCAGAGTATCGAACCGGACATCAATGGAATCAATGGCCGGACAGCTTGCCGCAGAGACAACCTCAACAAAATAGGTCCCGCTCTGGCTCACGGTCAGTGAGGCGGCTGTACTCTGATCCGACCAGAGATAAGATGCAAAACCATTTCCTGGACTGAGGGTAAGTGTTGTTCCGGAGCAAATTGTCGTGTCGGCCCCCAGGGAGATCTGCAACGCATTGTCATAGATCACATGGATCGAATCCACGGCAAAAGCGGAACAATCACCGGCATTTGAAACGGTCACCCAGTACGTGCCTGCAAGCCAGGCAGTAAATTGAGAGTTCGAAGAGCCATCCTGCCACCGATAAGAAGTATAGCCTGTTCCGGCATTGAGAACCGCAACTGCCCCCGGACAAATTAATATGTCCGGGCCAAGGTCCACCTGGGTTTGCGATGTGTTCAAAGAAACATGAATGGAATCACGAAGCACACAACCATTCGCTGTGCTGACATCAACCCAGTAGTCTCCAGGCTGAAGAACAGGATACTCTGCATTTTGATTTCCATCCTGCCAGTGATACGCAGCATAATTTTCCGGCAATGCAAGCACGAGGGTATCTCCAGCACAAAGTGCCAGATCTTCGCCCAGGTCAGGCCATGCGGGAGCTGCAAGAATGAAAAGTGTGTCCGTTAGTATGCCGCAGTTCGTTGTTTTTCGGATAACGAGTGTATCTGTTCCGGCTCCGGTAAATGTCAGAGAGACTGTACTGTCGGTATACGCAAGAATCGAAACGTTTCCAGCGGCCGACCAGGAATAGCTGCCGAGATTCCAGGCATTGGCATGGATGGAATACTGCACTGCCGTTGCATTCGGGCATACGGTATCCGGACCATTGATCGAAAGATCATCCGTAAAAAAGGATGTGGACATAAAATTTGGCAATCCGGACATGCTCTTTTTCCCATTCAGATATAAGCCCTCAGAAACAGCCTGGCATGCAGTGCCGGATGCGTTCGGAAAGTTGATCACGCCGACATAGCTGTCGTGCGGAGTAAAGCCGTTTGAGAAATAAATTTTTCCATCCGGTGCCAGTTGCAGGCAGTTGTGGTTTCCGGGTGCCACCAGCAAGACTTCAGTTTTGGAATTCAGAATGGTCGTTGCGTTCGCTGAGCTGAGATCATACTGCACAATATGCCCGTCAGCGGAATTGATATGTTCGGAGTGGTATAGTTTTTTATTATCGGGAGAAAACTCAATGCCGTAATTGTATTGTGTTGCCGGAAAGGACATCGGATTTGACAACAGGCCCGTTGCATTATCGAATGAAAGTAGTTGCATGGGATAATCGAACGTGGAAATGGCCAGCCATTTTCCGTCGTTCGAAAATTTCATGTGGCCGCGGCCGGGTTCATAGTAAAATCCGGTATGCACGGGTCCGATGGAACTAATCACCGGCGTACTGTTCACCCCGTTCGAATCCACGAGGTAGGCAAGGAAGTTATTTGTGTCCCATTCGTGCGTCATGACCCAGATCGCCCTGCCGTTGCAGTGCATCGTACCGGAAACCTTTTCTTCCACCGGATGGTGCAGAGTTGTGTTGTATGGAAAAATATCTCCCATTCCTCCATTCAGTGTCATATCAATAACGGAATACCGGAAAGGAAAGGCGAATGTATCTTCAGCAACAGCAGTCTGGAAGAAAATGTATTTCTCCGGATGCCCGGGCCAGGGTACTGCCAGTCCCGCCTGGCTCTCGGAGCCACCACTGTACAGGTAAATGGAATTCGGCATAGCGACATGGTTGCGGTTGAAAACGCTGTCGCCATCAGTATAAAAAAGCAGGTTACCGCTTTTGTCTGACATGCTCACCGATCCTTCAAAAACCCAAAGCTCACCATTCGTCAGCGCTGTGGCGGTGCCGCTGTTAAAACTGATACCGGCGTAGTTTCCGAAATACCAATTGGCAGCTTCCTGATCCTGGCAGCGGCCGGCCTGTATAAAAACAGATGCGGATGTATCGTAACAGATTCCGTTATGACTCACAAGAGTGATCTGGTAGCCGCCAGTCTGTGAAAAAGTATACGCCAGGATGGTGTCTGTGCCGACAACCTGTCCGTCTTTCAGCCACTGGCAACTGATATTCCCGGGAGTAGTAGTGTAAAATAAAACATCTGTTCCCCGTGGAATGCAAGCAGATGTGCTCATGCCGAATGTTGGGTTTGTCCCGCAAAACACATGCAGCGTATCGCCGGCCGATTGCGTGCAGGAACTGTCGCCGTTCGATGCGATCATGCTGATGATGAAAGTTCCGGATGCAGTAAAAGTATAGTTCAGGTCAATTGCAGCAGAAACCGGAATGCCGTTGATCAGCCACTCATAGGTAGTTGCACCGGTACTGAAATTCGCAAGTGTTACTGTCGTGCCCACACTCAGCGTATCATACGCGGTATCGAAAGAAGCCGTCACCGGGCTTGTGCACAATGTCCAGCAGCCGTGTGAAGCAAGCAAACTGGAACGTGCACCCTGGAGTGCGGCCAGCATGCGGTCTCTCTGTCCGGGAGTAAACAATGTATGGCAGCCGAGGAGTCCGTAATCCATGTGGTCGTTCAGCAGGTCGGGCTGGTCACCGAGACCGCCGGCGGAGAGGGGGCGGAAAGGATTGTTGGCCGACCCATCATCCGTGTCCGTGGTACAGGTATTGGGCGCGGAAATGCAGGGAACATTCGCAGTAGAATTATCCGGAGGCGTGTCGCACACACGATCGCCATCGGCGAGGCAATCGTTGTTGATGCAACCGCCTTCGAACGTATGGTAGAGGCCTAAGTAATGCCCGGCTTCGTGAATATGCACCTTCGAAAAATCGGCAGAGCTGCCGAAATACCCGGCTTCATTCATGATGCCGTCTTCCGGGTTTCCATGTGAAGAAGGAAAATACGCATAGCCGGCAACACCGCTGCCCATCGACAGGGAAGTGATTTCCCGCACCAGCCAGATATTCAAATAACGTTGCGGATCCCAGCGGTTCAGGTCTTTCACCGGGAGATCATCCGTTTCCATCGTCATGTTGGTCAGCGGAGAAACATCCCGTGTAATGCCCGTGGTGAAAGCCCCGTTTGGATCCTGTGTTGCGAGACAAAATTGAATACCTATATCCACACCATTAGCCTGCGCGTAAGGACCCGTATTTGCAAAAGCCTGGTTCAGATCAGCAATTCCCTGCGCAACCGTTGCATCCGAAATGTTTTCCGGTCCATTGTTGTGGACAACGTGGACCACAACAGGGATGGAAGCCATGGTGTTGGTGTGCACGGAGCCGTTTCTATTCCGGGAAATCGCTGAATTACGAACATCCAGTTGATCGTGAATCAGGCTGTCGATAGCCTGGTGGTGTAAGCGGAGGACAGGATTTGCCTGGAGTATATTTTTCAGTAAAACATCCGAAGGGCAAACCGGAGCGTAACGATCCGAAAGATGTGAAGCATCCCCAACGCGTGGGGAGGATGCATGTTGTTGCCCATGAAGCAACAGCGTAAAAAACAAAAGTGCGAGAAAGGGGACAAGTGGTTTCATAAAACTAGAGGAGCGCTATGCGAAGTATCCTGCAGCCTGAAAGTACGGAAATATTTCTATTGGTGGTCGGAGCTTGGTTGATGGTTGATGGTTGATGGTTGATGGTTGATGGTTGTTGGTTGTTGGTTGTTGGTTGTTGGTTGTTGGTTGTTGGTTGTTGGTTG
>DAORHY010000260.1:0-5227 GCA_035438225.1 Bacteroidia bacterium | reverse complement strand
CATCGGGAGTGTACTGGCCCAGCATTTCCGTGATTTTGAATTTATCATTGTGGACGGCGGGTCTGGAGACGGGACAAAGGAGTACCTGAGTCAGCAGCCGGAGAATAGAATGAAATGGATTTCAGAAAAGGATGCAGGAATTTATGACGCACAAAACAAAGGGATCGGGATGGCACGTGGGGAATACTGCCTGTTGTTGAATTCAGGCGATTGCCTGTTGAATGCGTATGTACTTTCGGAAGTCTTCGACAAAATTGATCCGCAGGCGGATATTGCTTACGGTGACGTTATGCTCTTTGATAAGCGCGGGATGTATGGAAAAAAGATTCATCCGCAGCGCATGTCTTCGTATTACCTGATGAAGGAAGTGGTCGCACATCAGGGACAATTTATCAGGAGAAATTTATTCCTTGAATTTGGGGGCTATAATTTAGCCTATGAAATTACAGCGGATTACGAATTCTTTGCCCGTATGTTCTGGAAACAAAAGGTAAAGCTGCACTACTTAAACATGGTCGTCAGTGTATTTGATACCGAAGGGCTAAGTTCAGATCCTGCTCAAAAGAAAAGAATTGGTACTGAAAGAAGAACTATTCAGGCTGCACTGGCTCCGGTATTCTGGTATTATTTGTATTATGGTTATGCTTGGCTGAGCAAATTCATCGGACGATGAGAATATTCATCATTACAATGAATTTAACTTTTACTTTTACTCCGGATATAAATCGGAAGGAAAGATTTTTCTCTTAATAATATTCTTGACACGTGCATTCAGAAGACCGGTCACCACTTGTTTCCGTAATTATTCCCTGTTTCAATTACGGGAACTTTATTTCCAGGGCGATGGATTCACTTTTGCTTCAGACTTCGAAAGATTGGGAATGCATTGTGGTTGATAATGGGTCAACGGATATCACTCAACAGGTCTGCACTGAATACACTTCCCGTGATCGTCGGTTTACTTATTTCCGACAGAAATCGGGCGGACCTTCTTCCGGCCGAAATCAAGGATTAATACTGGCCAAAGGTAAATACATCCAGTTTCTTGATGCAGATGACCTTCTCGCCCGACGAAAACTGGAAGTTCAGTCAGCATACCTTGAAAAAGAAACCGGAGTTGACCTGGTCTATGGTCCGGTGGGATATTTTTCGTCCGATATGGATCAGGTTCTTCAGGATAAAATAGAAAATCTCAGCAACGCAAAAAAAGACGGTCATTCCGGCAGCGGAAAAAAATTACACAGCTTACTGATCCGAAGTAATATTTTTGTCACCAATGCTCCAATGATCCGGAGATCAGTGATCGACCTGGCAGGACCATTCAATGAAGAACAAAAATACCTTGAAGACTGGGAATTCTGGCTGCGTTGTTCCGGGTTCATTCGTGAATTCAGATTCCTTGATGTTGAATATACCACAGCCATGGTACGCTTTCACACCACCAGCCTCAGCCGTAATTTTACCCGGATGAAATCCTGGTATCTGCCGGTTCTTCTTGCCAATTTCAGACCAATGAAAGCACCGTTGATTGACTCGGTTTATATATTTATGTTGTATGAAGAGGAGTTTTTAATGAACCTGTTCAGGAAAGAGAGGATGAAACTACTGTATCCATTATTCGAATCGCTCGGCAATGGAAACAGATGGATGGTATTCACATTGTTCCTGATTTTACTTCCACTGTACCTGCCTTTTTTTATTCTCATCCGTTTGTACCGACAATTTCAATAAACAAGATCCATGCAACCCCGGCTGAGCATAGTAATTGTTAATTACAACGTTTGTGAATTACTTCAGAATTGTATCCGTTCTGTTTACTCCTATATGAAGCCGGATGAAGCAGAAGTGATTGTAGTTGATAATTGTTCCACGGATAACAGCGAAACGGTCATCCGATCCACGTTTCCCGAAGTAAAATGGATTGCAAATTCTTCCAATGCGGGATTCTCTGCGGCGAATAACCAGGGTATGCAAACAGCTTCCGGGCAGTTCCTGTTGTTACTCAATCCGGACACCGAGTTGCGGGAAGATGCATTGCATCCATTGCTAAAGCAGCTCGAAAGTTCTGCTGCGTATGATATTGTTGTCCCGCGTTTGTTGAATTCGGACCTTACATTGCAACCTTCTGCATGGAAATTTCCCGGTGTGCTGACGATTCTCCTCGAAACATTTTACCTGCACAACCTTTTCCGGCTGAATGCTTACGATACTGTAATGTATCGAACGAATTTTTTTCCGGATGCTGCATCCGGTGCTGCTTTAGCATTTCGGAGGGAAGTTTTTTCCAGCTTTGGCGGATTCGATGCGAATTTATTCTGGATGGAAGACACAGATTTTTGTTACCGGATCCGGAAAGCAGGAGGGAGGATTCATTACCTTGCCGGATCTTCAATCGTCCATCACTCCGGGAAGAGTTCAGCGAAAAATCTAAAGGTTGTCATTGCAAATCAGCTGATCAGCAAGGTGAAATACATCCGAAAGCACTTTTCAACGATTGCTTTTATTTTCTCTTGTATGCTTATTCTGATACATATTCTAACCCGCTGTATTGCTGCCGGGTTCATTTCCCTGTTTGTACCTTCATTTATTGGAAAACGTCAGGCGTATTTCTTTTCTTTGAAGAAATTCTGGCGTTATCTTTTATTCACGGAAGAGAACATAAGGTGACAGAAGTTTCATGAAACGAATCCTGCTCTTATCCGACGTCAATTCAGCCCATACTCAAAAGTGGGCCGGAGCCGTGTCTGAAGCCGGATTTAAGACAGCGATATTTTCATTGTCTGCACCCGAACTGGACTGGTTCACACCGTTGGGGATCCGGCTTCTTTCTACTGAAGGATATAATCGCAAACAATTTTATGCAGCCGATCTGCTGAAATCAGTTTATTTTTTGTCGGGGAAAAAAGTGCGTCGGGCCATCCTGGAATTTCGTCCGGATATTGTCCATGCTCATTATCTGAGCAGTTATGGTACACTCGGCAGAATATCCGGATTTCATCCGCTAGTTATCTCTGCTTGGGGAAGCGATCTTCTCGATTTTCCAAAACGAAGTTTTTTACACAAGGCCCTTATCCATAATAACCTCAGAGCTGCTGATGTCCGGATTGCCGCAAGTGCAATTCTTGAAAAAGAAATCAGGGAATCATTTCATTTGTCCTGCATCACCATTCCCTTCGGTATTGATACGGAGCGTTTCTGTCCGGTTCCGGCTGAAAGGCAACGGTTTCAGGAGGAGATTGTCATTGGCACCATAAAGTCGCTGGAGCCGGTATATGCTCCCGAAATTCTCATACAGGCTTTTGCCGAAATGATAAAAGAATTCCCCCACCATTCCTTTCGTCTCCTGCTTGTAGGAGAAGGTTCGATGGAACAGCAACTCCGGAAATTGGTAGAAGAGCTGAATATATCAGCACAAACAACGTTTCAGGGAAAAGTGAATTATAATGAAGTGCAACGGTATCACAACCAGATGGATATTTTTGCCAATCTTTCACTGCAGGAAAGCTTTGGAGTCTCAGTGCTGGAAGCATCTGCCTGCGGAAAACCGGTGATTGTAAGCAACGCTCCGGGTTTGCAGGAAGTCTTCAGGAACAACCAAACCGGAATCGCTGTTGGAATCCGCAATGTAAATGAAACGAAATTAGCCCTTTCCAGGTTAGTTCAGGATGCTCCGCTCCGTACCAAAATGGGTGAGGCGGGAAGAAAATTTGTAACCGGGAATTTTGACTGGAAAGAAAGTGTGAAAAAGCTGATAGCCATGTATCAAACATCGGGAAAAGCATGAAACGGAAACAAATTCTAACCATTGTCGGCGCCCGCCCGCAGTTTGTGAAAGCTGCAGTGGTCAGCCGGGAGCTGGCCCTGAACAGTGCAGTCGAAGAGAAAATCCTGCACACCGGCCAGCATTATGATTTCAATATGTCGGATGTTTTTTTCGGGGAAATGAAAATCCCGAAACCCGCTTTCCAGCTTGCCGTTAAAGAAACACTGCATGGAGCGATGACGGCAGAAATGTTGAAGGGTATTGAAAAAATTCTACTGGAAGATAAACCGGATCTCGTCATTGTTTACGGTGATACGAATTCAACCCTCGCCGGAGCGCTTGCTGCAAAAAAGGTTCAGATTCCATTGGCTCACATTGAAGCGGGACTCCGGAGTTTTAACTTGGAAATGCCGGAAGAAATCAACCGCATTTTAACTGACCGTATTTCGGATTTTCTGTTTTGTCCGACCGATACAGCAATGAGGAACCTTGAAATGGAAGGATTTATGCATTTCCCCTGCGTGCAGTTGAAATCCGGGGATGTCATGAAAGATGCTGTGGACTTCTATTCAGTTCTTGCGGCTGAAAAATCCGGAATCATACGGGAACAAAAACTCGAGTCGTTTTTACTTTGCACATTGCACAGGGAGCAAAATACAAACGACAAGGATCGTCTCCTGAATATCATGGATGCTTTGAACACGCTGAATGAAGATTGTCCAGTGCTGATGCCCCTTCATCCAAGGACAAAAAAGTTTCTTGCTGAACATAAAATTCATCCGAAATTCAAAACGATTGATCCTGTCAGCTATTTTGACATGCTGGAATTGCTGAGGCATTGCAGAATGGTATTGACGGATAGCGGTGGATTGCAAAAGGAAGCGTTCTTTTTTCAAAAACCATGCATTACTTTAAGGGAAGAAACCGAATGGATTGAGTTGGTTGAGCATGGATTCAATATCCTTGGCGGAGCTGACAAACAGAGAATCCTGTCTGCTTACCGGGAGATGCTGAAGCCGAAGAGGAATTTTGACATTGATTTGTACGGTGACGGGCATGCGGCTGCAAGGATTGTGAATTCACTGCTATAAATTTTACAATTGCTATGGAAGTTGAAAAGCACAGGATTGTAACCAACGAAGGTGAAAAGGAATTGCCATTTGTTTCACTGATCATTCCTGCTTTTAATGAGCAGGAATACATTGGAAATCTGCTCGCTCAAATGCTGGAACAGGATTATCCCATAGAAAAAATGGAAATTCTTGTGGCGGACGGAAAAAGCAGTGATGGTACACGTGCAATTGTTTCAGAGTATTCCCATCGGTCTCCCATGATCCGTTTGCTGAACAACGAAAAGCAATATGTTCCCTTCGCACTGAATCTTGGGATCCGGGAGTCGAAAGGTGACTACATCATTATTCTAGGTGCACATTCCGCTTACCCGGCAAATTATATTTCCTCGCT
>DAORHY010000259.1:0-5232 GCA_035438225.1 Bacteroidia bacterium | reverse complement strand
ACAATTTACCCGTCAAAACGTTGCTAATTTCAGCAGCGGAAAACTGCAGATGTATTATGATACAGATGATGGTGTCGCGGATAAAAACACATTACTTGTTGCCCATGATAACGGCACCACACAATGGCAGAATTTCGCCGGAGTTGCAACATCGAACTGGACTGGCAATATTACTTCAGCCACTTTCAATAATTTCCATACTTTCTTCGCACTTGGAAATCCTCCGGGAGGCGGCAATCCGCTCCCGATTGAATTGGCAACATTCAGCGCCACACTGGTTGGGAAACAGGTCGATGTAAAGTGGACAACACAGGCCGAAATCAACAACCACTTTTTCACCCTCGAACGTTCAGCGGACAACATCAATTTCACAGAAATTGGCCGTGTGGATGGTGCCGGCAATTCAACTTCAACAAACAATTATACTTTCACGGATTTCCATCCGCTCACGGGAGTCTCGTACTACCGGTTAAAACAAACAGATTTTGATGGAAAATTCGCCTATTTCCCGGTTTCAGTTATCCGAAATGTTCGTAAGGGTAGCTTCGCTGTTTATCCAAACCCATCTTCTTCACCAGTGGTGAATCTGAATTATGGTGATGATCAACTGAAGTATTTCTCAATTACAGTTCAGGATATCACAGGCCGGATCATCCCCTCAACTGTGGAACCGCAAGAAAACGGGAATATGAAGCTCACCATCGACGAAGCCTATATTCGAAAAGGAGCAATGCTCCTGATTATTGGTCAGGATGGACACGAAGTCATTCAACAAAAGCTCATTATAGAGTAAAAATAGTTTTCATGGTTTAGTTCGATTTAATGGTTAGTCAAAAAGGGTCCTTTGGTCGGGACTCTTTTTGTTTTTATTCCCTTTTCAGTCCTCCCCTGAGTTTCGTATTTTTGCATGGAAACACCCGCAACCTATGAAACTCGTCAGTTACCGTACCGGACAACATGAACACCTTGGAATCTATTTCCAGGGACAAATTTTCAACCTGGCTGAAAATGCCCTGACGCTCGAAATGGCTGCACTGCCTGATCAAATGTCTGAATTCCTAAAGCTTGGCGATCCTGCCATGCAGGAAGCCAAGGCAATTGAAGCAGCAATAAAATCAGGGAACAAGAAGATAAAGTTGTCAAATGCATCGGAAAACAATCTGATAGCACCTGTACCCTATCCCACCAGCTGCAGGGATGGCTATGCTTTCCGTCAGCATGTGGAAGCCGCAAGAAGAAACAGGAAAGTTCCCATGATTCCTGAATTTGACCAATATCCGATCTTCTATTTTACCAATCACAATGCAATACAGGGCCCGGGTGAGATTTTCTGCATGCCCGATCATTTTCAAAAACTCGATTTTGAACTGGAGGCAGCAGTTGTCATTGGAAAAAAAGGAAGAAATATCAAAGCCTCTGAAGCTGATGCATACATTGCAGGATATATGATCATGAATGACATGAGCGCCCGAGCTTTGCAGATGGAAGAAATGCTGCTGAACCTGGGACCTGCAAAAGGGAAAGATTTCAGTACAGTGATCGGCCCCTGGCTCGTTACTCCGGAGGAACTTGAATCCTACAAGGTCGCTCCGAAACCCGGACATACCGGCAATACCTATAATTTGTCCATGCAATGCCGGGTGAATGGACAACTTGTCAGCGAAGGAAATATGAAGGATATGGACTGGACATTTGCTGAGATTGTTGAACGATGCGCCTATGGAGTGGACATCTTTCCGGGAGATGTGATCGGATCCGGAACGGTCGGTACCGGATGCTTCCTGGAACTCAACGGTACCGGACTGCTGAATGACCCAAACTACAAAACCCAGTGGCTGCAGCCGGGGGATGTGGTCGAAATGGAAATTACCGGTCTGGGCAAACTGACGAATACCATACGGAAAGAGAATTCAGATTTTTCACTCTTTGCTTTGAAAAAGTTACCGGTGGAAACACCACAGGGTTAAGCACCTTCCAATCTCTCGTCTATCTTTATCTCCCCGAATAAAATTCTTCTTCCCTCCTATTTTCCTCTTAACCAAGATGTCTGACCCGGTCACACACATTCAAAGTGCAGAAGCTGAAAAGGATCAGATTCTGAAAGCATACAAGGAATTGCTCCGTGCTTTGCGCCCTTCACTCGGTAAGGGTGATAAGAAAATGATCCGTCTGGCTTTTGATATGGCTTTGGAGGCCCACAAAGACATGCGCAGGAAAACCGGAGAGCCCTACATCCTGCATCCATTGGCTGTCGCACAAATTTGTGCTGAAGAAATCGGACTGGGTCCGCTGGCTATTGTTTGTGCACTGCTGCACGATACCGTTGAAGATACGCACATGACGCTGGAGAACATTAAGAGTTCTTTTGGCGAAAAGGCCGCTTCCATTGTTGACGGCCTGACGAAAATATCAGGCGTATTCGATAAAGGCACTTCCCTTCAGGCTGAGAATTTCAGAAAAATGCTCCTGACTCTTTCCGATGACGTTCGTGTAATCCTGATCAAGCTTGCTGACCGTTTGCACAACATGCGGACACTTGATTCCATGAAGCGGGAGAAGCAGCTGAAAATTGCTTCCGAGACAGCTTATTTGTATGCACCGCTGGCACATCGCCTGGGTTTGTATTCCATTAAAACTGAACTGGAAGACCTGGCCATGAAATATACCGAACCGGAAATCTACACTGAGATCACCAGCAAACTGGCGCAGACGAAAAGAGAACGTACGCGTTTTATCAATGAGTTTGTCGATCCCATCAAAGATGAGCTTGCCAAGCAGGGATTTCGTTATGATATCAAAGGCCGGTCCAAATCGATCCATTCCATCTGGAGCAAAATGAAACGGCAGGCTGTCACATTTGAAGAGATCTACGATTTATTTGCCATCCGGATTATCATCGACTGCGATGAGGAAAATGAAAAAGCGATGTGCTGGAAGGCCTACTCCATCATTACCGATTTTTACCATCCGAATCCGGACCGTTTGCGTGACTGGATTTCCACACCCAAAGCAAACGGTTACGAATCCCTGCATACTACAGTAATGGGTCCCGGAGGAAAATGGGTGGAAGTTCAAATCCGTTCCCGCCGGATGGATGAAATTGCAGAGAAAGGGTATGCAGCACATTGGAAATACAAAGAGTCCGCAGCGGAGTCTGCCCTGGATGAATGGATTGAGAAAATCAGGGAATTGCTGGAAAGCCCGGAGACGAATGCACTTGATTTCATTGACGATTTTAAACTGAATCTCTTCAGCGATGAAATTTTCATCTTCACTCCTACCGGAGATATGAAAACACTTCCTTTGAATGCGACAGCACTGGATTTTGCATTCGAAATCCACAGTGACCTCGGAAGCAAATGTATTGGTGCCAAGGTGAACCATAAGCTCGTCCCATTGTCACACAAACTGCGTAGCGGCGACCAGGTGGAAATCCTTACTTCCAACAAACAAAATCCGAAAGAAGACTGGTTGAATTATGTTGTGACAGCGAAAGCGAAATCCAAGATTAAAACAGCGCTGAAGGATGAGAAGAAACGCCTTGCAGAAGATGGAAAAGAAATTCTTCAGCGAAAATTCCGCCACCTGAAGATTAATTTCAACAATGAAAATATCAACGAACTCCTCGCTTACTACAAGATTCCGAGTACAATGGAGTTATTTTACCGGATTGCCAAAGAAGTCATTGACATCCATGATCTGAAAGATTTTCTCCAGGATAGAGGCAATATCAAAGCAAAGGCTCCGCTGCGTATAGAGCCTCAGTCGCTCGAGCAAATTGTAAAAAATGTTCGCGGGTCCAGCGACCTTCTGGTGATTGGAGAAAATCTGGAAAAAATTGATTATAAATTATCGCCTTGCTGCAATCCAATTCCGGGTGATGACGTGTTTGGTTTCATCACTATCAACGAAGGCATCAAAATTCACCGTGTCAGTTGTCCGAATGCCATACAACTGATGTCCAATTACGCTTACCGTATCGTGAAAGCCAAATGGACCAACCAGCAGCAGATTGCATTTCTTGCCGGCTTGCGCATGACCGGAATCGATGAAGTAGGTGTGGTGAATAAAATATCCAAAGTTATATCCAGCGAACTGAAAGTAAACATGCGCAGTATCAGCATCGAGTCAAACGATGGAATTTTCGAAGGCACAATCATGCTCTTTGTTCACGATACGCACCACCTCGACAAGCTCATTAAAAAACTCAAAGAGATCCATGGAATACTCACCGTCAGTCGTATTGACAGCGGTACTCACTAATTGCAGAAAATAACAACGCAGATCATTCACCCCGCTACACCGAACAAAGAACCATCTACATGGGAATGTCCACTAAAGATTCAAAACCAGAAGTCCGGAAACTTTTTACCGATTACCTTGAAAAACAAGGGCACAGAAAAACAGCGGAACGATATTCCATCCTGGACGAAGTTTACCTGGCGAATGAACACTTCGATGTGGACTCCCTGTACATGCTCATGAAAAACAAAGGTTACACGATCAGCCGTGCCACCATTTACAATACTATCGAATTGCTTCTTGATTGCGGATTGGTCACACGGCATCAGTTTGGTAAAAACCTTGCCCGCTTTGAAAAATCGTATGCTTACAAACAACACGATCACCTGATCTGCGAGGACTGCGAACACGTGTTCGAATTCTGCGATCCCAGGATTCAACAAATTCAAAGCATGATGGGCGAATTATTGAATTTTAATATAACCCACCACTCTCTCAATCTTTTCGGAAAATGCAAAGAACTGGAAGTAAAAGGAGTTTGCAGGCATAAAAAGCGCTGAACGGTTTTTCATCACCTCCAATATCGCTGTCATTTAGCCATTCCGGATATGTACCGAATTGCATTGAGTATGGCCAACGGTGGGCAAATCTTCAAACAACCTACTGATAGTTCATTCACCGGTGCGGTTATACCGTTTTGATTTTTTTCATAAGAATACTTATGAATATGATTTTCAGTTATTTATGTTAATTATTTGAATGTAGATATCTCTCCTGATCCGGCGATTCACATATGCATTAAACTATTACCTTCACACCATGGACTTTAATTATAACATCACAAACAAAGGCACATACGCCATTGTTGAAATGAGCGGAAACCTGATCGATAAAAACCAGGCGACACCGTTACTGGAAGAAATTCAGGAAACGATTAATAAAGGCATCAACAGCTTCGTGATCTCCATGGAGCATTTCCGTTATCTCAAC
>DAORHY010000258.1:0-5319 GCA_035438225.1 Bacteroidia bacterium | reverse complement strand
AACAGCACTTTTGCAACAAGGCTTCGAGGAAAAAGAACTGAATGCTATCAACGAAAGAGCTTCGATTCTGGTTCGTGCAGATTTTGAAAAAGCATTAAAGGCTGAAGACCCTCGTCCTGAAGATTTATTTAATTACGACTATGCGCCTACTCCTGTAACGGAAGAAAAAGGTCAGCGCGAACCGAAAGGCAAAGAAAAAACAGTCATGGTCGATTGCGCCTTGTTTGCGGTACAGGAACTCATGTCCAAACATAAGGAATGCTTGTTATACGGACAGGATGTAGGCGGCCGATTGGGAGGTGTTTTCCGGGAGGCGGCTACACTCGCTGAGAAATTTGGCGACCTGCGTGTATTCAATACTCCTATCCAGGAGGCTTTTATCGTGGGTAGCACCGTGGGAATGAGTGCAGTCGGATTAAAGCCGATCGTGGAAGTTCAGTTCGCCGATTACATCTGGCCCGGACTGAATCAACTGTTCACAGAAGTGAGCCGTTCGTATTATCTGAGTAACGGCAAGTGGCCTGTCAGCTGCATCCTTCGTGTTCCAATTGGCGCATACGGCAGCGGAGGTCCATTCCATTCTTCGAGTGTAGAAAGCGTACTTACAAATATCCGTGGAATTAAAATTGCTTACCCATCCAACGGTGCGGATTTGAAAGGCCTGTTAAAATCCGCTTACTATGATCCGAATCCGTGTGTAATCCTGGAGCATAAAGGGTTGTACTGGTCGAAGATCAAAGGAACTGAAGACGCAAAAACAATTGAACCCGATGAAGACTATATTATCCCCTTTGGTAAGGCGCGTACCGTTCAAACCGCAGCAGCTGGTACAGAACCGACATTAGCAGTCATCACTTATGGAATGGGTGTATACTGGGCAAAAAACGCCTCGAAAAAATTCCCAGGCAAAATTGAAATTCTTGACCTCCGAACATTGCTGCCACTTGATGAAGAAGCGGTTTATTCTACTGTGAGAAAGCACAACCGTTGCCTGGTTGTCACAGAAGAACCGATCCACAATACATTCGCGCAGGCGCTTGCAGGTATGATTTCAAAAAATTGCTTTGAATCACTGGACGCCGCAGTGGAAGTTATCGGATCCGAAGATTTACCGGCCATTCCACTCAATTCAATCCTGGAATTCAGAATGATCCCGAATGCTGATAAAGTGGCGATAGCGATGGAGCGGGTGCTGGGGTATTAGTTATGAATGATGAATCGTGCATTGTGAGTTTTGAATTGTGAGATGCCAGGTTTTTGGTGATCTGGTATAGGTTGACCGATTGTTTTTTTGGTATTTGTCGTATTCAGAACAAGAAACCGCACAAATCAATTCTCGTTGCTCTCTGTCTTTATCATTGAATTTTATTTGAATGTTAATTCGTGTACATCACATTTCAATCATTTGTTCGAACTACGACTGTTCTAAAAATTTTTATACTGAAATTTTGGGGTTGGAAGTCATTCGGGAAACTTACAGGCAGGAACGGAAATCATACAAGCTGGATCTTGCACTCCGTGGAGAATACATTCTGGAGTTATTTTCCTTTCCCGATCCACCAGTACGAATTTCCAGACCGGAAGCATGCGGATTGAGGCATTTGGCCTTTGAAGTGGATGACCTTGACAAAGAGGTTCAAAATCTTGAAAAGAAAAATATCAAAACAGAGCCAATCCGTGTCGACGGAAATACAGGTCAACGATTTACGTTTCTTTTGGATCCTGACAATCTGCCGATTGAATTGTATGAGGGTGTGCATTAAAAAGATATTTCATTTTTTCAGATACAATGGTGAAAAAAGTTGGCAAAATCTCTCCTGCCATGAACGGTTCCAACATTTAGAAAAGTGAAAAATAAACTTCCGATATAGTTCCCTGATTCATCCCTGGTGAAAAATTATTGAGTGAAAAAAAGCATTGCAATTTAAATTTTCCGGGAAAATAAAATACCGACTGGATCTGAATTGAAATCACTACAGTAACACTTCATTTTTTTTCATCCCGTTTCCCCGATCCCATTCCCTGCAATTTAATTTCAGAATTAATGCGCGTATCTGTCTCAGGCGTGAGACGGTCCCCTACCGGATCCATTAATTCTCTTCCATTCGCACGGGGATTTTTTATTTTTGGCGAGATGGGATATGCATTCATCTCCTCTGCAGGATAGGGATCCAGCATCCCTGTTATTTCATTTAAATGTTCTGCCCGCAGCCAGCGGCGTTCATCGCTCTCGTGTAAAATAACCGGAGACCGGTGATGCGGGATCATTTGCAATAAAGAATTCGGAACTGTGGTGATGATGGCAAAAGATCTGGTGGTATCCCCGCTTTCCGGATCCGTCCAGACATCCCAGATTCCTGCAATTGCAAATGGCCGGCGGCCTTTCAAATAAACGACATAGGGTTTGTCCAGGCCTTCGTTTGTGCTCCCTTCAATAAACGCATCTGCGATCACCAAACATCGCTGGGATCGAATCGGTTTACGAAAAGAGGGTTTATTTATGATCCCTTTTCCACCATTGTAGTTCGGATCATTTTCTTTGTTGCTGTCACCTTCACTCCGTGCATTAAATAAATACATTTTCTTCTTTGCCCAAAAAGGAGTAAGGCCAAACTGGATAAACTGTAATTCATTTGGCTTGTCGCTCGTAATGACCGGGGCCAGCGCTCCGGGGCCAATATTATAATTCGGAAATAAAGAAGGAACAACTTCCGGAGCTTTTACCTGGAATCTCTTCTCAATTACTTCCACATTTGAAACTACAACATATCTTCCGCACATTTGGAATGGGTTTCGGGTTCAGTGTTCGATGTTCAATGTTCAGGTTTGTGAGGAGATAAAGTTATTTTATTTTTAACAATACCTGAATTTCGCTCTTCATCCCAACGTGCTTCCTCGAGTACAAACCATGTCTTCACTTTTCACCGGCAACTATTGCTTCTTCCACGACTTATAAACATCCTGTTGATCCGGGCGATTTTTAGGAATTTCCCGCAGCGGTTCACAGGATCTAAGACTCGCATACAATTCAGCCGGAAGTTGTTGATACAAAGCAGTACCTTTAGTTTTCCAGCTGAGCATGTCTTCGCTGACATCCTTGATAATTTTCGCCGGGTTGCCAACCACAATTTTCCGTTCAGGAATGATCATTCCTTCCGGAACAAAACTCAGCGCCCCAACAATTGAATTGTCTCCCACAACAACATGATCCATCAACACAGCATTCATTCCGACCAAAACATTTCTTCCTACAGCGGCACCATGTACAATTGCTCCAT
Organism: Bacteroidia bacterium; assembly: GCA_035438225.1. Taxonomy (GTDB): domain Bacteria; phylum Bacteroidota; class Bacteroidia; order AKYH767-A; family 2013-40CM-41-45; genus JADKJP01. The sequence goes on along the minus strand of DAORHY010000258.1, from coordinate 2,041 downwards.
GGCCTATGTGTGCTGATTCTTTTAGTGTTATTGTAATGCCTGGAAACATGTGTATTGTACAATTCTCCTGGACATTGCATCCGTCTTCAATCACAATTCCACCCCAGTCACCCCGGATGGCTGCTCCCGGACCGACATATACATTCTTCCCGATAACCACGTTCCCCGTTACTGCCGCTTGCGGATGGATGAACGATGATTCGTGAATAACCGGAATGTAGCCGTTGAAGGAGTAGATCATTGTGGTTTTAGTATTGTTGATTCGGTATTGGGTATCAGGTATTGAATTTAAAATACCGGGTATGGGTAACAGGGTTTTAGTGTTTCAATTTTAACAGAAATGTGTTGTTATCTTCCCAGCGGCCACTACCCCACACTTTCAATCACAGCTGCATACCCCTGTCCGACGCCGATGCACATGGTAACAAGAGCATATTTTTTATTTTGTTCGTGTAATTCTCGTGCTGCTGAACCGAGAATTCTGGCTCCGCTCATTCCAAGCGGATGACCCAATGCAATTGCCCCACCATTTGGATTTATTCTTGGGTCGTTATCGGATAATCCCCAGGAACGGATACAGGCAAGCGCTTGAGCAGCGAAGGCTTCATTTAATTCAATGACTCCGATATCTTTCCAGGTTAGTCCGGCTTTTTGAATTGCGCGATTCGATGCTTCTACCGGTCCGATGCCCATGATGCGCGGCTCAACACCTACAACAGCAGAAGAAACAATTTTCGCCAGCGGTTTGAAATTGTATTTTTTAACAGCATCGTCTGAAGCCAGCAGCAAAGCTGCTGCACCATCATTTAAACCCGAAGCATTCCCGGCTGTAACTGTGCCGTCTTTCCGGAAAGATGTCTTTAATTTGGCTAATCCTTCTAACGAAGTATCCGGCTTCATGAACTCATCCTGATCAAAACGCTTCAATTCACCCTTTCTTCCGGGTATTTCAACTGGAATAATTTCTGTTGCCAGTCTTCCGCTGTGGAGAGCGGATTTTGCTTTCTGTTGACTCCAGACCGAAAATTTATCCTGATCCTCCCTGGAAATGCGATCCCGGTCAGCAAGGTTTTCCGCCGTCTCTCCCATTGCATCCGTGCCAAACATTTCCTTCATTTTCGGATTCACAAACCTCCATCCAAAACTGGAATCAAACATTTGCGCATCGCGGCCATAGGGTGTTGAGGTTTTAGATATTACCCAGGGCCCACGTGTCATGTTCTCAACACCGCCGGCAACAGCAATTTCCATGTCTCCAACCATGATTGCCCGTGCAGCAGAAATTGCAGCAGACAATCCGGAAGCACAAAGCCGATTCACTGTTTCACCCGGCACGTTGACCGGATACCCGGCCATCAACAAGGCCATACGGGCAACATTCCTGTTGTCCTCGCCCGATTGATTGGCACATCCAAGAATAACGTCTCCAATTGACGTGTGATCAAAAGAGGAATTCCTGTTCATCAGCTCCCGCAACACAACAACCGCCAGATCATCCGTCCGTACCGGCGCTAAACTTCCTCCAAAACTTCCAATTGGCGTACGAATGGAGTCGACTATAAAAACTTCTTTCATTTATTTCTAATTTCAAGGTATGAAACAGGGATCGATTTTTCCGGTTCGTCATTCGAGGTGCTTTGTAATTATCGATCAGGTATTTCCTCTCGCTCTTTTGTAAAATTCCGGCCCTCACATATGGCCCACCTTACATCTCAACAATTGACCAGGAACCACCAATTATCGACCATTAACTACTGACTTCTGACAAATAACTACTGAATACTATCTTCTGACTACACACTATCAACGCCCTCCCAGTCCCTGCTTGTCCGGTAAACAGTTCCTTTGAATAAAGCAACGGTTTTCCCCTGGTGGTTTGTGATTGTGATATAATAAACGCCTATTTTATCCGTGAGTGAAACTTCCTCTGCTCTGGCAGTAATTTCGTCACCTTCCCTCAGGGCGACAGTGTGTGAAATTGAGGTTTCAACAGAAACACTTTTTCTTCCATGACTATTGGATGCAAAGGCAAGTGCGCTGT
>DAORHY010000257.1:0-5385 GCA_035438225.1 Bacteroidia bacterium | reverse complement strand
TCCTTCAGCAATTTAAAATTCTTACGTCCCCTGTCCCCGTCAAATCGTCATAATCTCCTTGTCCTTCGCTTCCAGGTGTTTTTCAACGGCAGCAATAAACTGGTCTGTCATTTTCTGAATTCTGTCTTCCAGATCTTTCACCACATCTTCCGGAACTGTCTTTGATTCTTTCTTGATGTGTTCATTTGCATCCCTTCGGATATTTCTGACAGCCACACGGCAATGTTCTGCCTCTGCTTTTGTTTTCTTCACCAATTCTTTTCTCCGCTCTTCTGTCAACGCCGGAACATTGATACGAACTACAAGTCCGTCGTTTTGTGGAGTGAAGCCGAGATTCGCAGCAAGGATTGCTTTCTCTATCGGCCCTACCATTGATTTTTCCCAGGGTTGAATCACAATTGTTTTTGCATCCGGAGTGCTGACATTCGAAACCTGACTCAGGGGAGTGTTGGTGCCGTAGTAATCGACATGCACACTGTCCAGCATTGCAGGATTTGCACGACCAGCCCGGATCTTGGTGAGTTCAACTTCCAGGTGTTCGATTGCCTTCTGCATGTGTACCTTTGTTTCGTTCAGGAGTTTATTTGAATCAAGCATGGTATTCAGTTTTATAATAAATTTTAATGAACAGAAATTAGTTTATGGTCATTCAAGGGTAGTAAAAACCGTCTCTCAGAATTCAACCAGTGTACCTACCGATTCGCCGTCGAGTACTTTGATCAGATTGCCTGGTTTGTTCATGTCGAATACGATGATCGGTACTTTATTCTCATTGCACAACGTGAATGCTGTCAGGTCCATCACTTTTAATCCTTTTTCATAGACTTCATCGAACGTTACTGTATCGTATTTAATGGCATCTTTGAATTTTTCCGGGTCAGCATTGTAAATACCATCTACCCGTGTGCCTTTGAGGATTACATCCGCACCGATTTCAATTGCGCGCAAGGAGGCTGCGGTATCGGTTGTAAAATACGGGTTGCCGGTGCCGGCGCCGAAGATGACCACACGACCTTTTTCAAGGTGACGCACTGCACGACGTTTGATGTACGGTTCGCAGATTTGCTCCATTTTAATAGCAGATTGCAGCCGTGTGTTTACTCCGATCCGCTCCAGGGCCGCCTGCAATGCCATGCTGTTGATGACGGTTGCGAGCATTCCCATGTAATCTCCCTGTACGCGGTCAATGACATCTTCCACGTCGTTATTTACGCCCCTGAAAATATTTCCACCTCCGATCACAATAGCTGTTTCTACGCCCATGTCAACAATGGCCTTGATGTCTTCAGAATATTGTTTCAACCGGTCATGGTCAATTCCGAATTCCTTTTCCCCCATCAGTGATTCTCCGCTCAGTTTGAGAAGGATGCGTTTATATTTCATGGTATGTAGTTTACGATGCTAATTTATGGATTTTTTTTAAAGCAGAAATCGATGCGAAGGGGCGGGGCACGAAGGGAATTGGATAGCTGGTGGACTACCGGGACCGTTCAGTGTTCCCCTGGCTTAAGTGTATACTACATGAGGAGCAAAAAAAAAGAGAACCTTTCGATTCTCTTTTTTCTTTTTTCTTATCCCAGTTTCACCCGTTTCATTGCGGTTACTTTGAGGTTCTTGTCGATGCCCTCAAGGTATTGGCGAACCGTTTTCTTTTCGTCTTTAATGAAGACCTGATTCAGCAGGGTATATTCGTTATAGAATTTATTCAGTTTACCCATCGCTATCTTTTCGATCATGTTCTCAGGTTTGCCTTCCTGGCGAGCCTGATCTTTGCCGATTTCGATTTCGCGTTCGAGTGTTTTAGCATCTACATCGTCTTTATCAATGGCAACCGGAGCCATTGCTGCCGTTTGCATTGCAACGTCACGTCCTGCCTCATCAATTCCTGCAGGATTAGCGCTAAAGCCGATCATGGAAGCCAATTTATTTCCAGGATGGTTGTAAACAATTACCTTTTCTGCCTTTACAAGCTGGTAATCAACAACATCAATCTTTTCGCCGATTTTGCCCATTTGTTCGATCAGAGAATCACCCACTGTCTGGTTGCCCAGAGTTAGGTTTTTCAGGTCCTCTGCAGTTGCCGGTTTGTTCGATACCGCGAGGTCAAGGATAGATTCACCGTATTTAATGAAATCAGCATTCTTCGCCACGAAGTCAGTCTCACAACAAATTGCTACAACGACTCCGGTTTTGCCGTCTGCAGTCACTTTGCCGTACACATAGCCTTCTTTTGCTTCGCGATCCTGACGGTTCGCTGCGATTTTCTGTCCTTTTTTACGGAGGATGTCAATTGCTGCTTCAAAATCTCCGTTCGCTTCGGTGAGGGCTTTTTTACAGTCCATCATGCCGGCTCCGGTTTGTTGGCGAAGTTTGTTTACATCGCCTGCACTGATTGCTACAGAACTCATTTTTTGTACTCCTTAATTATTAATGGTAACAGATTACTTACGATTTGTTGTTCTCTTGCGGGGAGCTGCACCAGTTTTTGGAGCCGCAGGTGTTCCGCCTTCTGTTTCTTCTTCGTCGTCAGCTACAGCAACAACCTTTTCAATTCCTGCCAGTTCAGCTTCTTCTTCTTTCTCCTTTTCCATTTCTTTGTCAACCTTGCGTTCTGCAAGGCCTTCTTCGATTGCTTTCACCATGGTGTCCACGATCAAAGCGATGGATTTGGTTGCATCATCATTTGCCGGAATGGCAAAATCAACCTGTGTAGGATCGGTATTGGTATCCGTGATGGCGAAAGTCGGGATGTTGAGTTTCTGAGCTTCCGCAACAGCAATGTGTTCTTTGTTGATGTCAACGATGAATAACGCTGCAGGCAGACGGCTAAGGTCGGCGATACTGCCGAGGAACTTTTCCATCTTTGCTTTTTGGCGGGTGATCTGGAGACGCTCTTTCTTGGAAATGTTATCGAACGTACCGTCCGTAGCCATTTTCTCGAAGCCGGTCATTTTCTTTACCGACTTACGTACGGTTGCGAAATTCGTCAGCATACCACCGGGCCAGCGTTCTGTGATGAAAGGCATGTTCACTTTATCGGCACCGGTAGACACGATTTCTTTTGCCTGCTTTTTGGTAGCGACGAACAATACTTTCTTGCCCGACTTTGCAATTTGTTTCATTGCATTGGCTGCTTCGTCAATTTTCGCAACAGTTTTGTTGAGGTCGATGATGTGGATTCCGCGGGCTTCCATGAAAATATATGGAGCCATTTTCGGGTTCCATTTGCTTTTCAAGTGGCCGAAGTGGGCACCTGCTTCGAGTAAGTCGTTGTATGAAACTCTGGACATTTATTGTTGAATTGAAGATTGAAAATTCTTGATTGTAAATTGAACTATAGCTGCGGTTAACGTTTGCTGAACTGGAAGCGTTTACGGGCTTTCTTTTGTCCCGGCTTTTTCCTTTCCACCATTCGCGGATCGCGGGTCAGCAGACCTTCTTTGCGAAGTGCAGGCTTGTGTTCTTCGTTTGCTTTCACCAAACAACGGGCAATACCAAGACGAATGGCCTCCGCTTGTCCTTTGATTCCGCCACCGTCAACCGTGACAGTGATGTCGTACATTTCTTTTGCGTTCACAGCGGTCTGCGCCTGGGTCAGGATATACTGCAGCGGACCTGTCGGGAAGTATTCTTTGAATTCGCGGTCGTTCACTTTAATGTTTCCATTGCCGAGGTCAACATAGACGCGGGCAATTGAGGTCTTTCTTCTACCAATAGAATGGATAATAGCCATGACTGATCTTTAGGAGAGTTTAAGAGTTGTAGGTTTTTGAGCAATATGCGGATGCTCGCTGCCGACGTAAATGTGGAGGTTACGGTAAATTTCACGGCCGAGACGATTCTTCGGCAACATACCACGAATGGAGTTCTCAAGTATGAGAGCAGGATTCTTGCGCATCCATTCCGTAGGAGTAGCGAAACGCTGACCACCCGGATAACCCGTGTGGCGTACGTAATCCTTGTCATTCATTTTGTTTCCTGTGAAACGGACTTTCTCTGCGTTGATGATGATTACGTAATCACCACAATCCGAATGTGGGGTATAACAGGTTTTGTTCTTTCCACGAAGGATTTTCGCCACTTCAGAAGAAAGACGGCCTACGACCATGTCGCTGGCATCTACCAGTACCCAGGTTTTGTTTGCTGTTTTAGCGTTAACCGAAACAGTTTTATAGCTCACTGCGTCCACTTTTCAATGATTTTTAAAGGTTATTTGCAAAAAATTGGTTTCCCCGAAGGGGTTGCAAAAGTATGATAATTTTGAATCTCCACAAATACTCTTGTAAATTATTCTTAAAGAAGCATTAGTGAATAAACTCAAGTGAAAAGAAAGGCGATAAATGTCCTTATTTTTAAGAAAATTTGAAACAATTTAGGCTCTGCCTTGTCTTTAGTTCAATCAAATTATTTATTCGATGTCTGCACCATCAAAAATCCTGATTTCAGGAGGAACCGGGTTAATCGGCAAACAGCTCAGGCGTCAGCTTTCTGAACAAAAAATCTCCTGTGTTTTGCTCTCAAGGACAGTAAAAAATATGGAATTTCCTGTTTTTCAATGGAATCCGGACATAGGAGACTTGAATCTCCAGGCTTTGGAAGGTGTGGATACTATTGTAAACCTGGCCGGAGAGCCTGTTGCAGAGAAAAGATGGTCTTCTCAACGAAAGATGGAAATAATACAAAGCCGTATTAAAAGTATTGATACTCTATATAATGCATTGAAATCCGGGAAACATTCTGTTAAAACTCTGATTTCTGCATCTGCAACTGGTTTTTACGGGGATTCGGGGGAGGATTGGGTGGATGAAAACAGTCCTCCCGGGAAAGATTTTCTAGGACGGACATGCCAGGAATGGGAAAATTCCCTGAAACGCATTCAGAATCTTGGTATCCGGGTGGTCATCCTGAGGATAGGATTTGTATTGGCAAAAAATGGAGGAGCACTGCCTGTGTTAAAAAAGCAGGTTAATTTTTTTGCCGCTTCTGCCTTAGGATCCGGAAAGCAGTTTATCTCCTGGGTACATATCGATGATGTTTGCAGGCTGATTATCCAAGCCATACAAAATGAGAAGATGATTGGTGTGTACAATGCGGTGGCACCGTCACCTGTCTCCAACAAAAATATGATTCAAGCCCTCGCACAAACCCTCCATCGTCCATTCTGGCCCTTCACTGTTCCGTCGGTTTTGTTGAGGCTTATCCTCGGAGAAAAGGCAGATATCATTTTGCATGGGCAAAAAGTATCGGCATCAAAAGTTCTGAAAACCAACTTTGTTTTTCAATACAACGATTTAAATGAATGTTTGAGGGATGTGGTTTAGCACACTAAAACCGTCCAGCAATTAATGTTAGTTCAATCAATTACATTTTACAATCTACAATCTA
>DAORHY010000256.1:0-5407 GCA_035438225.1 Bacteroidia bacterium | reverse complement strand
AAAAACTTTCGGAAACAAAGCCGGGAAAAGGCAAATCAATCCTTGCAACCAAGAAGGTAATGGAGAAAGGTAATTTAAAGGAGGTAAAGATTTGCTGGCAATTTATTGTCACAATAATCCGGACACAATGATTTTTTCAGGTAAAGGCCTGGCATTGGGTGGTAGTCACCAGTTGAATATTGACAGAAATGATTCGTTTCATGGTGATATATCTGCTATACTTCTGCAAAATTTACCGTTTTGGGTGCAGTGGATACGCACTCCCGACTTGTCCATTGCCCTGATGGATAACTGGGAAGAGAAAATTGAGAAAATGGTGAAAGCCACTCTTCCTGAAAACGTAACCAATATTAGTGGTGTACCGACCTGGACACTAGTACTCGCGCAGCGTATTCTGGAAGTAACCGGGAAGAAAAATCTACTGGAGGTTTGGCCAAACCTGGAATTGTTTGTACACGGCGCCGTTAGTTTTACTCCCTACAAGGAACAATTTCGTCAGCTCATCCCATCCGGCTCTTTCAATTATTTTGAAACCTACAATGCTTCCGAGGGGTTTTTCGGAATCCAGGATCGCTTGCAGTCAGATGAAATGTTGCTGATGTTGGACTATGGCGTATTCTATGAATTTATGCCACTGTCAGAGTATGGGAAAAGCGACCCGCAGACGATTCAACTGGATGAAGTGGAATTGAATAAAAATTATGCACTTGTGATTTCTACGAATGCAGGCTTATGGAGATACCTGATCGGGGATACAGTAAAATTTACTTCCAGAGATCCATACAGGATTAAAATTACCGGAAGAACCAAATTATTCATCAATGCATTTGGGGAAGAAGTAATTATTGAGAATGCAGAAAATGCCATCCGTATTGCCTGTGAGAAAACCGGATCTTTGGTTCGGGACTATACTGTAGCACCCGTTTATTTTTCGTCCGGGAGTAATGGCGCGCATGAATGGATGATTGAGTTTGAAAAAGCACCATTGAGTCTTGAATATTTTACCGATATTCTTGATACTGCTTTAAAATCACTGAATTCAGATTACGAAGCGAAGCGATACAAAGACATGGCACTGAGGTTTCCACTGGTCCGGCAGTTACCACAAGGCACGTTTTACAATTGGCTGAAATACAAAGGAAAATTGGGGGGGCAGCACAAGGTTCCGAGGCTTTGTAATGACAGGGTATTCGTGGAAGAAATTTATGAGGTATTGAAACAAATGAATGCGGTAAGCAATACATGAAAAACCTGTTTTGTGTTTTTTTTCTGCTCCTTACCTGTTCCTGGACAGCTTCTGATTACGTGCTGATCCATCAGATTCCGTTTGAACAAGTGAAATCGTTCAGCACCGATAACCTGGGAAATGCATTTGTGGTCGTAGACAATCAATTGCTGCAATTTGATGCGAACGGCAAACCGAAAGCAAATTATATCGAAAAAAATCTTGGGGAATTGCGTTCGGTAGATGCGAGCAATCCGATGAAGATTGAACTCTTTTATCCTGATTTCAGTCGGATTATTCTGTTAAATTCAATGTTGTCAGTGCAGTCTACAATTAATCTCCGGGAGCTTGGAATTTTTCAGCCAGCATTAACCTGCCATTCCATGATTGACGGATATTGGATTTTTGACCTTCAGGATTATCAATTAAAGAAAGTAACGCTGGATTTGCAGGTTACTTATCAGAGTGGTGATATCCGCAAATGGGGCGAGGGGAGGATTCTACCAAATTTTATGACAGAGTCGGAGGGGTTTGTCTATCTGAATATACCCGATCAGGGAATTTTTGTATTCGACAGGTATGGAACCTATTATAAAAAAATTCCATTGACAGGATTATCTTCCATCCAGATAATTGAAAACGAACTTCTGTACTACAAGGATGGATATTACAAAGCGTTTCATTTAAAGTCAATGGCTGAGCGATCCATCCTCCTTCCTCCGGCAGATTCAGTCATTGCTGTGAGGATCGAACAACGTGAACTTTATTTATTAACAACCGGCTCATTAAATTTTTATTCTTTTTAGCTTCGCCTCACTAGTTTCAACATAAAACCACTCAACAGGACATGGCTTCAAAACCCGTCACACTCAAGAAAAGCACAACCAAGTCAACTTCAAAAGAACCGGTGAAAACACCCTCTTCAAAAACATCTACTGTGAAGTCTGCCGAAAAATATTCACCAACAAAAAAACAACTGGCACCCCTTCACATTGCAATTGCCGGAAATATCGGAGCAGGGAAAACAACGCTTGCAACATTGCTTGCAAAAACGCTGAAATGGGAACCGCATTACGAAGATGTGGATGACAATCCTTACCTCAACGATTTCTATGATGACATGCAACGTTGGTCATTCAACCTGCAAATCTATTTTCTCAATTCCCGATTTGAACAGATTACAAAGATTCGTCAGAGCGGAAAGACGGTGATCCAGGACCGTACTATCTATGAGGATGCAAACATATTTGCTCCGAATCTTCATGCCATGGGCCTGATGACAACCCGCGATTTCAATAATTATCAGAGTCTTTTCAGCCTCATGAATAAATTTGTATCACCGCCGGATCTGATGATTTATCTCCGTGGCAGTGTGCCGACCCTTGTAAATCAGATTGCACGCCGCGGCCGTGATTATGAGAATTCCATCCGCATTGATTACCTGAAACGTCTGAACGAACGTTACGAGGCGTGGATTTCTACTTATGATCAGGGAAAGCTCCTTGTCATTGATATCGATGATCTCAATTTTGCTGACAACCCGGAAGACCTGGGAAAGATCATTAATAAAATCAATGCTGAAATCAACGGACTTTTTTAGTCCAACAAATAAAAAAAATCCCCCGGTCTGATCGGGGGATTTTTTTTTAGCATTGGCTGCACCAGCCTTTCGCAATTGGGATTTCAGTTAGGTATTACGTTCCGGGTGGAATTCTATCCCATAGCCGGCAGAACAGTCCACAGCGCAAGAGCAGAAATAATGTTCCCTAAGGCAAGCGGGATGAAGGCAGATTTTATCTGAATTCTGAAAATGGCGCTGGTGAGCAATACTTCGGTAAGTGTTGACCCGATAAGAATAAACATCATCAGGAAAGAGATACTGACGGTAGTAAAAACGGTGCTGAGGATAAGTGATGAAATCAATGAGATTGTATTCCCGACAAGGGACACGGTCAGTGATTTCGTCCAGGAGAGATGCAAAAAGAAATGAAGCATGATCCATTCCAAAATGAAAACGGAAAAAGGGATGTACCAGTGTTCCTTGAGTACAGATAGAATAAGGTTTGCGGCGAATCCCATTCAGTAGATTATGCAATCAGTCAGTGGTCAAATATACAAATATATTTTTCCGGAAAATGCTGTGTTCGTTTCCTGTTTGGAATTTAAATGGTAGACCGGAACTGGAGGATCAGGAATAAATTCAGAACACCAACGGCAGATTGCTTTAGTCGGTTCCGGCAAGTAAAACTTTCCAGGCTTCTTCTGTATGTCCTTTTTCCAGTAAGGTTTTTGCCAGTTCATGGATTTTATTTGTCAGCAGTTCCGGATGTTTGCCAAACCGGGTCTTAAGATCTTTCATAAAATCTTTTTGACGGAATTCGTGAACCGCTGCTGCATCGGGCAGTTGATGAACATTGCCCAGTTGTCCCAGGTTGTTTCCCGTAAGTATACTGCTCTGGCGGATGCTTTCCGGAATCTGATCGTATCCGATACCCAGAGCACTGTTCGGTTTTGCAACTTCAAAAACTGCTGCGCCGGAAGCTCTGCAATAAAAATCACCGCCCATCCTTGCCACAAGGTCGATTTTGTGAATGTCTATTTTGTTGTCGGGCGTCAATACTGATTCGGCTATGTGCATGCGGAGGATTTCGCAAATGATCAGATTAGCGGCTCCGCCTTCCCTGCCCATTTCTTTTACTTCGATGACTTTGCATTCCATTTGAACCGGAGATTCTTTTACGCGGAAAGGTTTCACCAATTCTGATGGCACCGGCGTGAATCCGGATTTGACAAACTCATTGACTCCTTTCGGGTATTCGGTGCTTGACAGGGACATTTGCTGAACCATGGAGTACGACACCACGTTAATGACAACTTCCATTGTTTCATAGATATTTTCAAGCGTGTGCTTGATGGTGTTGTCACGGACACGCCTTGCCGGGGAGAATACTACAGTCGGCGGGTTGCTGCCAAAAGCATTGAAAAAACTAAAGGGAGAAAGATTCGGAATGCCGTTTTTATCCACTGTACTTGCAAAAGCAATCGGACGCGGAGCGATTGCTGCGAGCATGTAACTATGAAATACACTTGTTTTAAAATCTTTCGGATCGACCGTAAACATATATTTTAGGGTATGCGGCAAAGGTAACAATCTGAATTTGCATTCAAATTCTATTGTTTCATCCTCTCCAATTTGGCGTTGGCCAAAAAAGCACGCATTGGAAATGCAGGCGTTTGTTTTTTATTTCAGGTGATCATTATTTATCTAATTTTATACAAAGATTCATCTTCAGTCAATCCAATTTTATCAGAAAAATTTACCATGAAAAAAGCAATCATGTCTTTTTTGCTCAGTTGCATCGGGCTTGGTATTTCCGCCCAGGTCAATCCTGTATTGCATCGGATGCAATCGTATTCACCGGAAGTTTCTCAGGTTCGTTTTCTCGGGTTGACGAAGCCATTGCGTTCCACCAAACCGGTTACGAATAGCCGGTCCGGTGAAAAACTTAAAAAGGCAAAGGAAGTATTTAATGAAAAGGAGTTCAATCCTACAGTATTCCCGGGCGCTTTGCCTGGCGGGAGTGATCCGCTGATCAACCGGACCCGTCTCCGGTCAACAACAGATATCGATACAACATTCACCGTTGAAGGGCTCAGCAGCTCCAATATTTACCCTCCGGATCCCTGTGGTGATGTCGGTCGCAATGAATACATTCAGATGACGAATGGCGGTGGCGGTACTCTGTTTCAGATTTTTAACAAGCAGGGCACTTCAATTTACGGCCCCGCTTTGTGCAACACATTTTGGACACAGTTCGGAGCAACCGGACTCGGCGATCCAATTGTTATGTACGATGAGTCTGCTGACCGTTGGTTGTTGTCTGAATTGTCTTATTCGTTCAGCGATGTGCTCATTGCAATTTCGGAAACAAATGATCCGACGGGATCCTATTATGTCTATCAGTTTCAAACGCCGGGATTACCGGATTACCCAAAATATTTTATCTGGAATGACGGATATTATTTTTGTGCCAATGAAGGAAGCGGAGGTTCCCCAATCTATGCATTGAACCGTGCGGATATGCTGAACGGCGTTCAAACCACTCAGTTGCTCCGCTGGACCGTGCCTGGTTTCAGTGCGATCGGGTTTCAGCTTGCTTCCGGAGCCGACTGGGACGGAGC
>DAORHY010000255.1:0-5415 GCA_035438225.1 Bacteroidia bacterium | reverse complement strand
ATAAGCAGCGGAAAAGCGGTTCCAGTATTCTCGAACAACAGAGCAGGTCCATAGTGTTTTGAAATCCGATCCGTGATTTCTGTGATCTCCAAAATCGGATTGATATATTCTTTTATGCGGACCAATTCACCGGAAGCTTCCAGTTTCTGAATCCATTCCTGGGTGTTTTTATACATACTGAAGTAGAAATACGTGTACGAAGTTACAAAGAATATAACGCACTATGGAAGCACATTGTTTTGAAAATTGGAATCCATGATTTTTGCATCCGTATAACTGACCAACAATCGACAACATCAACATCCTTCTTGATTTTTTGTTCTGCAGCCTGTAAAAAAATCACGATGTCAGATGTCGAATCATTTCGTTGCGGGCCATTTCCCGCAGCATTGGTATGTCTGTTTCTTTCATTCCCACAGTTGGAATTGGTTCGCTCCAGATACATTCTATCGTTCCCGGGGAGAGCGCCAGTGGATGTAGCGGTGATAAAAGTCGGTCCGAATTTCTTACAGTCATCACAGCCAAGGGTACCTGTGCGGCAATGGCGAGTCTGAACGCTCCGTCATGGAAAGTTAGTAAAGGTTCTGTTCCTGTATTGCGGGTGCCTTCCGGACATAAAAAAACAGAAATATTTTCCTTGATTGAATTCAGCATATTTTCCATGCTTTTAATACGGGCCGCTTTGCTTTTTCTGTCTACACTGATGTAAAGCTTCCGGATGATAAATCCAAGAAGGGGGATTTTTGTCAGTTCTTCCTTCGCAAGAAAGCGAAATGTATTGGAACATGCGACTGCATACGCAGGAACATCCAGAAGTGAGCGGTGATTAGCAACGAAGACGTATGTAGCTTCAGGATTAATCCTTTCCCCATGAATGGTTCTCACTTTTATTCCAAATGCCGGAAATAGAAACCTCGCCCAGCTCCTTGAGATATAGCGATGGGCAAGGTGAGGAGCTTTTTTATCCGCTGCAAATGCAAAGATCAGGACATACGCCAGGCTGGCAATGATGAGCGAAATCGCAAACACCACGAGTGCAAAGACGCCAAATAAATGTTGAAGAAAATATTTTATCATAGTGCAATCATTCCGTTCGCAAACATAGTCAATCTTTCATCTTCGGAGACGCCAGGAGGAAGCATTGTAGGGAAATTCTTTCCGCACTGGTTTTATACTGTGGCTTCAGTTTGCAACCACAGCGAATACTTCCGACTCCAGCCAGTTTTGTCATTCCGGAATTGCAGTTTTCCCGATGGAATATTTTCGAATGGTGTAACAGCCGGGTTCGATTTGAGCACGACGGCAGGTCCGCGTTAGATGCTGTTTGTTAACCGGACAAGGATAATCTTAAAGGGGTCAAAATCTGCCGGAAGATTTTTTATCTGATAGTCACGGAAAATGAATGGAGCCCTGATTCTCACCGGCCGGACACGAATTTTAAATGAATGATGAGTGTGAAAATATTTTGGCCGTTCTTCAAAAAGAGGTGAGCAGGTTCATCGTTACAGAAATTTTTTGCTTTCACTTCTTCTTCTCAACTCATTTGCTGTCCCGGAGTGAGTTCTATATCCTGATCTTCCACTAAATAATTTGAAAAGAATTATCCCGGTCAATACGGGATATCGGATTCGTATTCCGGATTTAACGGTTGGAAAATTACTCAGGAGAATAATGTTACGGAGAGTCCCAAAGAAATATCATCGGGGACTCACGATGAACAGGGTGGAGTTGATTGCTTTAAATTTCATTCGGTATCCGGTGCATATCCTTCACCTTCTTTGGTGATCTGCAGGAATTATTGTGAATTGGCAGTTTCCCGGATTTGGATTAATATTCTGGAATCTGTTTGGGAATCTTTCTTTTTTTGGGTTACTTTGATACTCATCTGCCAAGAATTATTTCATGAACAAAATCGTATTTATGGGTGTTGCCTGTGCACTTCTGATCGCAGGAATCTCCTCCCGTGCCGGACAACCGCTTCCGGATCCGGTGAAATTATTGTTGAAATCCGGAACGCTTTCGACAGTCAATGACTTTGAAAAAAAAATATCGGAGCCTGTCCCCGGAAGTGATATTTACCTGGGAAGGTACTACCGCTTACTGCAGTTTAATGAAATTCCTGATTCGCAGCAACGCAAAGAAATTGCATCCACTGGCATCAGGTTTCTCAGTTATATCCCGAACAGGGCTTACATCGTTTCCATTCCTCAAGGGTATAATCTGAAACAACTGTCAGCCTGGAAGGTTCGTTCACTACTCCGCCTGGAACCGGGCATGAAACTTTCCCGTGCATTAGCAGAACACAATTATCCTGCTTATGCCCGTTCAGAAAAGGAACAGATCGATCTGATGATACAATACTTCAGTGATATTGAGCCGGGTATTATCGCAGGAGAACTGAGCCGGCTTGGAGCTTTGGTCGTATCACAATACAATGATTATTCTCAAATTCATGTCCGTGTACCACTTGATTTTGTGGATCAACTGGCAACACTCTCTTCCCTGAAATGGATTTCTCCGGTGGCACCGCCTTCTGTTCCGGATGATACAAAGGGCCGCAGTTTGCACCGCGCGAACATGATCAATTCAGATTTCGCAAGTGGACGCCATTACGACGGCGCAGGAGTGAGTATTTCACTTGCGGATGACGGAGAAGTTGGGCCTCACATTGATTTTCAGGGCAGGTTAACCAATATAGTCAATACCGGTCCCGGCGGAACGCACGGTGACATGACTTCAGGAATTGCTGCAGGTGCAGGAAATCTCGATCCCACTAAAAAGGGGATGGGCTCCGGCGCAAATCTCTACGTGCACGATGTTGGTGCTGGACCCGATGGCTATGATCATGTGTACAATGCTCCATTGTATTTCACGCAATATGGAGCTGTGATTACATCCACAAGTTACAGCCAGGGTTGCAATGATTACGATCTTTATTCAAGCGCCGGTGATCAAATCGTTCACAACAATCCGCAAATGTCACTGGTTTTTTCTGCCGGCAACAATGGCCTCGGAGATTGTAGTTATGGTGCAGGTTCTCCCTGGGGAACGATTACCGGCGGATTTAAACAGGGGAAAAATGTAATTGCCTGTGCAAATCTTGATGCTTATGAAGTTCTTGATAATTCAAGCAGCCATGGTCCTTCTGCTGACGGTAGAGTGAAGCCGGATATTTCTTCCAATGGAAAAGATCAGCTTTCAACGGATGCAGAGAATACCTACCAGGTTGGAGGTGGAACCAGTGCTGCTTGTCCGGGGATTGCCGGCATTTGTTCGGAGTTGTATCAAGCTTATCGCGAAATCTCCGGGAATGCAAATCCGGAATCGCCGTTGATTAAAGCGGTTCTTCTGAATTCCGCAGAAGACATTGGCAACCCCGGACCTGACTTTACCTATGGATGGGGCAGGGTCAACGCGTTACGGGCAGTTCAAACGCTCGAACAATTTCGCTACTCCCTGGATTCGGTAGAACAATCAACAACGCATACATTTCCGATCCAGGTTCCTGCCGGAGTAAACCAGTTGCGGGTCATGCTCTATTGGCTCGATCCGGAAGGAGATCCCCTTGGAACAATCGCTCTCGTGAATGACCTGGATATGTCCCTGACCACTCCGTCAAGTTCTCTGATTGCACCCTGGGTACTGGATCCGTCTCCCAACGCAACTGCATTGTCTGCAAATGCTGTCAGAGGTTCCGATCACCTGAACAATGTTGAACAGGTGACTGTGCTTAATCCAGCCGCCGGCATGTATACGGTTAGCGTTGCCGGTATTTCGGTTCCTCTGGGACCTCAGCGTTTTTATATAGTATGGGAATTCCGGACGGATGAAATCACGCTTACTTATCCAAATGGCGGAGAGGGATTTGTTCCGGGTGAATCGGAATGGCTGCGCTGGGATGCCTATGGCAATTCATCTGCTTTTAATCTTGAATATTCAGCTGATGACGGCACTACCTGGAATAGCATCAATCCTTCCGTTGCAGCGAATACGAGGCAATATGAATGGATCGTTCCATCGACCATCAGCGACCGTGTGAAGGTACGTGTGACACGTGCAGGCAATTCCGATGTTTCAGATGCCAATTTATCCATTATGGATGTTCCGGCTGGTTTGAATATCGATTTTGTCTGCCTTGATACTGTGCAACTCAGTTGGTTACCAGTGAATGGAGCTGCTTCTTATGAAGTAAGCATGCTGGGTAATCTGTATATGGATTCCATTGGAACAACAACAGGTACATTCATGACCGTTCCGGTTTCACAATCAGCCGATACATGGTTTAGTGTGAAAGGAGTTGGGGTGAATGGTGGAGAGGGGAGAAGAGCCCTTGCAATTCACAAATCACCCGGTTTGCAGAATTGTTCTTTTGTTGCGGATATGTCCCTGGTCAATATGATCAATCCGCTTGCCGGCAACCTCTTTGGATGTCAGAATCTGAATGCCGTACCTGTGAGTATTAATCTTAGAAATGACGGAATAAATGTGGTCACTTCATTTACCGTTTCGTATTCACTCAATGGTGGAACACCTGTCACCGAAACCTACAACGGCTCATTGCTTCACGGAGCTTATCTGCCTTACACCTTTGTCGCACCTGTTGATCTCTCCGTTCCAGGAGTGTATACCCTGCTGTGCAGTATTACCTATAACGGCGACCTGAATCCAACCAATGATCAGATCCAGATACAAATCTCCACAAGTTCAACGGCTGCACTGCCTCTGGCGGAAGATTTCCAGCTCAGTTTTCCTCCGGCAGCTTGGTCAGTAGTCAGTTCCGGAGCATCGTATGCATGGGCTGCTAAGTCAGGGATTACAGGAAGCGATGGGAATCCGACAGTGTCGGCCTGGTTCGATAATTATAGTTACAACAATCCCGGAGCAGAAGATTATCTCACCACTCTACTCACGGATATGAATGGTGTTGGAGCTCCACGTTTAACTTTTGATGTAGCGTATTCGGTGTATTCCGGTTATTCCGATGGACTGCGGGTAGACATTTCGACAGATTGTGGCTCAACGTATGTGCCCACCGGCTATAACAAATCTGGGGCAACCCTGGAGACGGTAGCAACCTCGAACACCGATTTTTCACCTTTCGCAGCGAACAACTGGAGGAACGATACGGTTGATCTGACTGCATTCGCCAATCATTTTGCATTGATACGTTTTGTCAATATAAATGATTATGGCAATAATTTATATATTGATAATGTCAATATTGAGAACGATAATTTAGCAGGAACTGGAACTGTGATTCATCCGGTTGTCATTTCATTGTTCCCGAATCCAGCATCCGGCGAATGCAGCGTTCAAATTAAAAATATGCCTTCCCGGAAACTGTCATTTTCACTTCTTGATTGCCAGGGAAAAGAGGTGATGCTTCAGAACGTTGAAAATACAGGCGATGTGTTC
>DAORHY010000254.1:0-5425 GCA_035438225.1 Bacteroidia bacterium | reverse complement strand
AAGGGTGAAGGGTGAAGGGTGAAGGGTGAAGGGTGAAGGGTGAAGGGTGAAGGGTTGAGTTGGGTTGATGTCAGATTTATAATTGATGATTCATTAAGGATTGTTGGTGAAGGAAAATCTACTATCAAAAATCCGGCATCGTCACTACAATGTTCGGGTCAAAATTAATAATCCCACTGCACTCTTTAAAAATCAGTCTTCCCGCTTTGCTTCTCTCTGAACCTGCAAATCCCCGAGTTCAACATCTTCTTCCTCATCAAAAACCTGAATGAGCGGCTCGCTCAGGAAGGCTTTGGTAATGATGCGTTTTTCAAGGGATAGTAAGAGGCACGGAAGGAAGATCAAATTGCTGAGCATTGCGATCAGGAGGGTAACAGAGATGAGTATCCCCAGGGAAGAAGTTCCTCCGAAGCTGGAAGCGGCAAAAATAAAGAACCCGGAAAAAAGAATGACGGCAGTATAAATCATACTGACTCCGGTCTCGTGTATAACCGAAGAAACAGTCCGGGAAATACTTCCGCCGTATTTCCGTAACTCCTGACGGTATTTCGTCAGGAAGTACATTGTTCCATCGCTGGCGATACCGAATGCGATGGAAAAAATCAGAATCGTACTTGGTTTTAACGGGATACTGAAATATCCCATCATGGCCGCAGTGATGAGCAAAGGCGTCATGCTTGGGATGAGCGCGATGACTACCATGCGTAAGGACATAAATAAAAAGAACATCACGGATCCAATCAGAATAATTGCCAATAAAATACTCTCTTTCAGATTCAGCAACAGGTAATCGTTGTTCTTCAGAAATATGATGGAGTTGCCAGTGAGTTTTACATCGTATTTCTCCGCAGGGAAAATACTATCCACCCGCGGTTTGATTTCCGCAAGCAGGGCTTTCATTTTTATCGATCCAATATCCGCCACCTGGAAACTGATACGTGTAACTTGCTTGGTGCTGTCGATGATGGACCGGAACATCCGTTGGTTGTCTTTTGCTCCACCCGCATAGCCTTTGAGCCGCGACAATTCTTCAATGTTTGGGAGTATGTAGCGCCTGGGGTCGTTGTCGTTCAGCCCCTGGTAAGAAAATTTTATTCCTTCAGCCACAGAAACTGGCTCCGAAAACTCTTTGTAATTCGCCAATACCTTCTGCAGGCGGTTGATTTTGTATAAAGCAGACAACTCAAGGGCTCCGCCGGGCTTACGGGTATCGATGGTTACTTCGAATGGCAATACCCCGCGGAAGTGTGTTTCGAAAAATTTAAGGTCCGTGTAAATGATGTCCTTCTTTGGTAAATCATCCACAACAAATCCCACTGTGGTAATTTTAGTCATGCCGTAAATACTGACAAGTACCAGCACGATCACAACTGTATAAATTCGTGGCCGGTAGCGGTGTACCCAACGGTCAATACGGTTGAGAAAACGGTTGAGGTTTTCCCGTTCAAGGTGCTTCACCTGTTTCGCCGATGGAGCAGGCAGGAAACTAAACACAATCGGAATAAAAATGAGTGAGATCAGGAATGTCAGCATCACATTCAGTGATGTGATCAAACCGAATTCAATCAATACGTCACTGTGGGTAAATGCGAAGACAAGGAATCCGAGGGAGGTGGTGACATTTGCGAAAAAAGTACTCACTCCTACACGGTGGATGGACCTGGCAAGTGCTTTGATTTTATTTCCGTGTTTTGCATACTCCTGTTGGAATTTATTCAGTAGCAGGATGCAATTGGGTATCCCGATCACAATGATCAGCGGCGGGATAAGGCTGGTCAGGATTGTAATTTTAAATCCGAACAATACCAATGTCCCGAATGACCAGATCACTCCCAGTATCACGACAATCATGGGAAACAAGACTGCATAAAAGCTACGGAAGAAAATCAGGAGGATGAATGCCGTGACAAACAATGCCAGGGCGACAAACATTTTCATTTCTCCAAGAATCTTTTCGGATACGGCTGTCCGGATATAGGGCAGTCCTGAAAAATGAAGGTCTACCTGGCTGTCAGCAGCAAACTGATCAGCGAGTTCTTTTACCTGATGAACAATATCGATCCGGCCTTTTGTGTTCAGCTTTTCCTGATCAAAGGTGATGGCCATGACCGTTGCGTTGGTTTCCGGATTGTAGAGCAGTCCTTCGTAAAAAGGAAGGTTCATCAATGCATCCCGGAGACTATCTACTTCGCTTTGTCGCTCAGGGCGGGTTTTAATCAGTGGAAGGAAATCGAGCTTGTGCAAGCTGTCATTTCGTTCCACTTTAAAAGCCCTTGCAACAGATACCACTTCCTGAATGCCATCAATTGCCTTAATTTTACTGGTCAGGTCATACCAACCGGCAAATATTTTCTGTTCCCAGATTTTTTCACTTTTGAAACCAATCACCATCACGGTGCCGTCTTCTCCGAATTTCTCCTTGAATTTCAGGTACTGGGCATACGTTGAATCAGTCACCGGAAGAATCTTGGCTGATTCATAACTCAGCTGCACCCGGGTAGCAAAAAAGCCCATCACAACTGTGATAACAAGCAAGGTTATCAACGTCAGGGTACGGTAACGAAGAATTATTCGTGCAGCTGCTTCAAACATATCAGTAAGTGGGTAAATGTAGTATTTTCTGACTATTGGGGGACAGAAAGAGGTGAATGGGTTTTCAAATCCATGTTCTTATTAACCGCCCGGAATCCGCGCTCGTTCAATCCTTATAAATCATTGATTAGATAAGAGTTGAACGAATATTTCCCGAAATACCCGGCTCAGTTTTAGAGACAAATCTCAGGACAGACGATGCAGGGGATTTTTCCGGATCATTCCACCTTTTGTGTCGTTGATGCTGTGCATCACCATGAAGGCCTGCGGGTCTATCCTGTCGATCAGGCCTTTCAGCTTATTGATTTCCAAACGGGTGATCACGGTATAGATGACATCCATATCATGGTTCTTTTCGCCATGACTGCCAAAACCCCGTTTGCCTTTTAGTAAAGTAACACCTCCGCCCATCTGATAAATAATGACACGACGAATTTCTTCCGAACGATCGGAAACAATGGTCACACCTGTATATTCTTCCAGTCCATGAATGACAAAGTCAATTGTTTTGGAAGCCGAGAGATACGTGAGTGTGGAATACATCGCCCGCTCAAAGTCCAGGAAATAGGCGGCTGCTGAAAAGATGATGATATTAAAGAGCAGGATAAGGTCACCGACAGACATGCCCGCTTTTCTGCTGATTGCAAGGGCAAGTACTTCCGTTCCATCAAGCACACCACCGCCCCGTATTGCCAAACCGATTCCAGCTCCCAGGAAAAAGCCGCCAAATACTGCAACCAGCAGTTTATCATGTGTCACATCCGGAAAATCGATGATAACAAGGGCCAGACCGAGGCCGGCAACAGCCAGAGCCGTTTTAATCGCAAATGTCAATCCGACCTGCCGGTAACCAAGAACCACGAAGGGGATATTGATCAGCACGATCAACAAAGGCAGCGGGATACCGGAGAGAAAGCTGATCAACATGGAGATTCCGGTGACCCCTCCATCGATGAAGTGATTCGGAAGTAAAAATCCCTTCAGTCCGAAGCAGGCAGAAAGAATACCAAGGACAAGAAGGAACAAAGAAGAAAACCTTCCAGGCCCTTTTCTCATTTTTGCATTTAATTTTTTTCTGGGCATTGCCTGCTTCCTGAATTCGGCAAGTGAGTTTTGAATGAGTACATACAAGGACATAAGAATAGGTTTTAGAACCGATGAA
This sequence comes from Bacteroidia bacterium, assembly GCA_035438225.1. Taxonomy (GTDB): domain Bacteria; phylum Bacteroidota; class Bacteroidia; order AKYH767-A; family 2013-40CM-41-45; genus JADKJP01. The sequence goes on along the minus strand of DAORHY010000254.1, from coordinate 1,671 downwards.
ACCACTAAGGTAAGAAGATGGTTGGTTGCGCCCCGAAAACCCTAAGAAAAATCAGGGCGCAAGCCAACGCATCAGATTATCGCTTTCAGTATTACAAGCAGAATGATCACACCGGCAACAAAAAGAACCGGGAATAGTAATCCGTTGGATTTTTTTTCTTCGTTTTCCATGAGTTATGAATTATGAGTGATGAGTGATGAGTTATAAGTGATGAATTATGAGTGATGAGTTTTGAGTGATGCGTTATAAATTGATGGTGGATGGGATGATTGAAGGGGAAGGGTTAATTATCGCTCTTCTCCATCTTTTCATCGTGCTTCACTGGCATTTCCGGGTGCATTGGACACCAATGCACGTACACGTCCGTTGTACGGACCGGCATCAATTAAAACACTCAATAGGGATTGAATCTGTTCAGATCAGGAACTGACGATTGACGAGAAAAATACTGCAGATTTTTTGATCCGGTAGACTGGATGAAAAGTACATTGGTAATGAAACAACCGGCAGCGAAATGTCATGAGAAACAGGTGAACAAAAACCTATACGCAATTTAAAAACAACCGGGGAAGCAACAGAAATACCGATGGCAATTGTGGCCGTTTCAACTTTTTGCAGTTCGGCGGCAGAAAATACAGGATTTGCTAACTCGCTGTCTGTGACAAAATTACTCTTTACCTGTGCCGCATTCATACCCAGAGGCAGGGTGAATGAGCTGAGGAAAAAGCAGAATGAAAATATCCATTTTATGGACTGTTTTGTCATTGTGCAAAGATAGGAAAAAATCAGCTTCGGGTCAAGATTCTGAGTTCGGGATTCAACGTGTGATTAAACATTCGATTTATTCTGACTTTGATCTCCGGAATTTTTTTCACATCCTCCATCCTCTACCTTAAATAATTATCGTAATATTGCGATAAATAAAAGACGCATGCTTGTGAATGAATGTAAACCGGTGAAGGAAAGGAAACATCTGGGTTTTCTGGATCGCTACCTGACGTTTTGGATTTTTGCTGCAATGGCAACAGGAGTGGCGATTGGTTATTTCTTTCCTGCTGCATCCGGCTTCATTCAATCCTTTCAAAGTGGTACAACGAACATACCGATTGCAGCAGGATTGATTCTGATGATGTATCCACCGCTTGCAAAAGTGCGGTATGAAGAACTGCACCTTGTTTTTAAAAATAAAAAAATTCTTGGTTTGTCGTTGTTGATGAACTGGGTGATCGGTCCGGTGCTGATGTTTGCCCTTGCCATTCTCTTTCTTCGCGATCACCCGGCCTATATGACCGGGCTCATCATGATCGGCCTGGCCCGCTGCATCGCTATGGTGATTGTCTGGAATGAACTGGCAGAAGGAAACAGGGAATACGCAGCCGGACTGGTTGCTTTCAACAGCATTTTCCAGGTGTTGTTTTACAGTTTGTTCGCATGGATTTTTATCACCGTGCTTCCTCCCTATTTCGGCATTCGCGGACTGGCGGTTGATGTTGACATCCGCCAGATCGCTGAAAGTGTTTTCATTTACCTGGGCATTCCATTCATCTCAGGTTTTCTCACGAGATATTTCCTCAGAAAAATAAAAGGCGATGATTGGTACACAAATAAATTCATTCCTAGGATTAGCCCGATCACACTCCTTTCCTTGTTATTTACCATCGTCGCGATGTT
>DAORHY010000253.1:0-5429 GCA_035438225.1 Bacteroidia bacterium | reverse complement strand
ATCCCCATCATCCGTTCCCTTTACCAGGAGAAGAAAATCGATAAAAGTGTTTTTATAGTTTGCAATGGATACAAACGTCCCCAGTACATCCAGTACATCAGCGAACTGATCAACGATGGTTTTGAAAATGTGATTCCGGTGCTCGACAATATGAATGAGCTGGAGCTTTACGAGAATAAAATCAAGGGCCGTAAAAAAGTGAAAGTTGGTATTCGCATTGCCGCCGGAGAGGAACCCAATTTTGAGTTCTACACCTCCCGATTGGGAATCCGGTACGACGAAATAAAAGATTATTACATAAAGAACCTCAAAAAAAATCCGAAGTTCCAGCTGAAAATGCTCCATTTTTTCATCAATACGGGAATCAAGGACAATGCATATTACTGGAGCGAACTCAACAAATGTGTCAATGTTTACTGTGAGCTGAAAAAGATCTGTCCAACACTCGATTCGCTGGATATCGGCGGCGGATGGCCAATCCGGAAATCCCTTGGGTTCGAGTACGACTATGAATACATGGCAGAACAGATCATCAAACAAATCAAGCAAACCTGTAAAGCTGCGGGAGTGGATGAACCCAATATCTTTACTGAATTTGGTAGTTTTACCGTTGCTGAAAGTGGAGCAACATTATTTTCAATCATCGACCAGAAGCAACAAAACGACAATGAGCTGTGGTATATGATCGACAGTTCATTCATTACGACGCTTCCGGACACATGGGGAATTAAACAGAAATTTATCCTGCTGGCAATTAACCATTGGGAAAAAGATTATAACCGGGTAAATATCGGAGGGCTAACCTGCGACAGTGATGATTATTACAATACCGAATCCCATGTGAACCAGGTATACCTTCCCAAAGTAGAGACTCCGAAAGGAGAAACATTGTATATCGGATTCTTTCACACAGGTGCTTATCAGGAAAGTATCGGCGGTTATGGAGGTCTCCAGCACTGCCTGGTTCCTGCACCGAAACATGTCATCATCGATCGGGATGAAGACGGAGAGATCACCACCCGTTTATTTGCCAAAGAACAAAGCGCCAAGAGCATGCTCAAGATCCTCGGATATTGAAAAGAATTTTTCAGAGGAAATGTTGTCATCTTTTGGATGATTGATCCTGAAGGAAACAAAATTGAGGTTCAGGAAGCTGAAGACGAAAAAACCGGAATTTGAATACTTGCCGGGATTCAATGATGCCTCTTTGAGATCCAGCTAATCTTTTGCTGATTTTTTTTAAAGAAACTCAACTTCTGTCGCTCCGAAACCATATTGTTCAGGAGGCGCCTCTCCGTACCTGATGAAGGGTATTTTTTTTAATTCTTCCCTGATCGCGCTTTTAAGTACTCCTTGACCAACTCCGTGTATAAATGTGATTTTGTGCACTTTATTAATCATGGCCTGATCCAGTTCATAAAGGAAATAATTCAACTGATAAGCAATGATCTGAGCATTACTCATACCGGAATAATCTTTGAGCAGCTCTTCAATGTGAAGGTCTACCACCTTTGTCCTTGAAAGGATCGTAAATTTTTCCGCCCTGCCCTTCCCGGTTTTTTGAAGGCTCCTCAGATTCTCTTCACTTTCTTTCTGCTGATATTTATCAAGCAATTTGGAAATATCAATCTCGTTCATTGGATTGAGGCTGTACAAAGGCATCAGCAGCACCGGCCTCTCGGCGGAACGCAATGTGCTTTTCAGATTCGGATCGATAAAATCAGATCCGGAAAACATCAAAGGCTTGATGACAGGAGACCTCGGGCGGTATTCTTTTTTACCGAAAAAGAGGAACTGGAATTCGAAGCCGTCGAACCTGTGCATTTGATCAGGCGAATAGACACCCAATGGCAATTCAGTGCGGGGCGACAACACACCGGAGTCGATCCCGGAACGGAATTCAGCCAGTTTCCGGGATACAGTAAAAACAACTTCATACCCGGTATTATTCACGAGAATCATTTCAATTTCCGAGGTAAGCGGAGTTTTTTCCTGCACCATTTTAAGAGCAGCATAAATTGTGTCATCGGGCTCTATGGAAGGAATAATATCTGCTTTCCGGGGGGCTGATTTGACCACGGGAGGAAGGATCGCGACCTCTTTCTCTTCGGGTTTCTCCTGTGGCTCCAAAGGCAATTCAGCATCCAGTTGAAATTCGATTCTCACGCATTGCTTCTCATCGGATATATGTTTAAATCCATCAGCATCGGCTACTTCGACTTTATCGTTGGACAATAATCGAACAACAAAACCTTCCAGGTTTTCGTTTAAAAATCTCACTTTGTCACCAATTTGCAATTTCACAGTTCTGTTATTTAGCCTGAACAGTTAGGATCATCATTAAAGTTCAGAGGAATTGAAGTTACATGAAATAGGTCTATAATATCCTGATCAAAAGAGGTTTTTTAAGCCCAGCCTGTTTATAAACATTGGGTAAATGATATGCGTCTAAAGATTCATTTACATTACTGTGAAACAGGGAAAATGTAAAAAAAGAGCATTCTTCTGAATTGTTAAATAACAACTGAAGGTTAATAAAATGAAATATTTATTTTAATCAGGAGTACTTATTACGTATCTTTGCACCGGAGTTAGTTAAAAGCTGCGAAACTTATATCCTGATTCCTCCAAGTAGTCTTAGAATCTTTTACCCCTGAAATGGAGTTTATTCAACAGTTAATTGATTTTATTTTACATATTGATCGCCACCTGATCGAGATGGTCGATAAGTATGATAAAATCACCTATTTGTTGTTGGCCCTGATCATCTTCTGCGAGACAGGATTTGTGGTCACTCCGTTTCTCCCGGGAGATTCTTTGTTGTTTGCTGCAGGAGCCTTAGCAGCGACAGGATCGTTGCACATCGGATTGCTGATCCTTATTTTATTTCTTGCGGCCTTCGCAGGAGATAATACCAACTATGCTATTGGAAATTTTATCGGGCATAAAATTTTAGCTGCGAAAAGAAAAATAATAAAGAAAGAATACATTGACCGGACACATTCCTTCTATGCCAAACATGGAGGCAAAACTGTGGTGATTGCCAGGTTCATGCCGATACTCAGAACCTTCGCTCCTTTTGTAGCAGGGCTGGGAAGCATGACCTATAAACGCTTTATCGGATTCAGCTTATTCGGAAATGTACTTTGGATCTGCGGATTCTTACTTGCGGGGTATGCCTTCGGAAACATTCCTGCAGTCAAACAGAACTTCACACTTGTTGTATTTGGAATAATCATTCTCTCCCTTTTACCCATGATCATCGCTTACATCAAAGCAAAATTCTTCCCTTCTAAATCTGCGAACTAATCACTCATCCCAAATTCCTTCAATCATGAAACGTTTTGGTTTATTCGGACACCCCCTCGAGCATTCTTACTCAAAGAAGTTTTTTCTGGAAAAATTTCAGCGTGAAGGACGGAGCGACTGTGCCTATGAAAACTACGATACTGAAAACATTTATGACCTCAAGCAAATTGTAAAAGACACTCCGGATCTTATCGGATTGAATGTTACGATTCCATTCAAGCAAGACATCATTCCGATGCTTGACAACCTGGATGACATTTCTCAAAAGATCGGCGCGGTGAATACAATCCGGATTCACCGGCAGGAGAACGGAAAATTCGAACTGCACGGCTTCAATACGGATGCCTGGGGGTTTGAGCTTGCCATCCGGCCGATTCTCCGTCCGCATCACCGGCGTGCCCTGATCCTCGGAACCGGTGGATCAGCCAAGGCGGTTTCATTCGTCTTCCGTAAACTGAACATCGAACATTTCTTTGTTACACGCGAAGAATCCAGGTTCCACTATTCGTATGCAGATCTGAATGCAAACACCATGAAGGCCTTCCAGGTAATTGTAAACACGACTCCGCTGGGAATGTACCCGAATGTGAATGAATGCCCCAACATTCCTTACGAATTTCTGACGCATAAAAATCTCTGCTTCGACCTTATTTACAATCCTGCACAAACCCGGTTTTTGGAAAAATCCAAAGAAGCCGGAGCTTTCATTCATAACGGATTCCGGATGCTCCGTCTTCAGGCAGAAAAATCCTGGGAAATATGGAATGAACCCATCTATGTATAATGATTAGTAGAAAGACCGGATGAACCGGTCTTTTTTTTTGGCTTGATTTCCTCTTGTTGATACCCTTAAATATCTGGCTGATATTTTCTATTTTTAGAACAATTTCTATTTCATACAATTCATCGCTAACCGAAATAAAATGCCTTTTCAGATCGAATCGGACTACAAACCTACCGGAGATCAGCCCCAGGCAATTCAACAGCTGGTCGAAGGAGTGAACCGGGGTGATGCGGCTCAAACCCTGTTGGGAGTGACCGGTTCCGGTAAAACATTCACCGTAGCGAACGTGATTGCACTGACCCAGCGGCCCACCCTGGTCCTGAGTCATAACAAAACACTTGCAGCCCAGCTGTACGGAGAGTTCAAGCAGTTCTTTCCTCACAATGCCGTGGAGTATTTCGTTTCTTATTACGATTACTACCAACCGGAAGCATACATCCCGACCACGAATACCTACATCGAGAAAGATCTTGCGATCAACGATGAAATTGAGAAACTTCGCCTGAGCACCACTACTTCCCTCCTTTCCGGTCGTGAAGATGTATTGGTGGTGAGTTCAGTTTCGTGCATTTATGGCATCGGGAACCCGGCTGATTTCAAGGAAAACACAATAAAAGTGAAAGAAGGTGAACGAATGAGCCGAAATGCGTTTCTGCACCAGCTTGTTACCTCTCTATACAGCCGTACCGATATTGAATTTGCCCGTGGAAAATTCCGTGTTCGCGGTGAAACGGTTGATGTTTTCCTGGCATACGGGGACATTGCTTACCGCTTTAATTTTTTCGGAGATGAAATCGAAGAGATTGTAACCATTGATCCTGTTTCAGGACGCACCATTGAAAAAAATTCTGCAGTGATCATCTATCCTGCAAACATTTTTGTGACCAGTCCTAACCGCCAGCTTGAAGCGATCTGGAACATACAGGAGGACATGGTGAAACAAGTAGATTATATGCGGTCACTGGGGCAAAACCTGGAAGCAAAACGTCTGGAAGACCGGGTGACTTATGATCTTGAAATGATCCGTGAACTCGGCTATTGCTCGGGGATTGAAAATTATTCCCGCTATTTTGACGGGCGTGATCCCGGGACGAGACCATTCTGCCTGCTCGATTATTTTCCGGACAATTACCTGATGGTGATCGATGAGAGTCATGCAACAATCCCTCAAATCCGTGCAATGTATGGTGGTGACCGCTCTCGGAAACAAAACCTTGTGGAATACGGCTTCCGGCTTCCTTCTGCACTCGACAACCGACCGCTCAAATTTGAAGAGTTTGAATCCATGGTGAAACAAATGATTTTTGTCAGTGCTACACCTGCTGATTATGAACTT
>DAORHY010000252.1:0-5465 GCA_035438225.1 Bacteroidia bacterium | reverse complement strand
CAGGAAACTCCATTCGCTGAAAAGAATCGCAAAGATTACAAAAGCAGCGCCGACAAGCGCAGTAAAAAGACGTTGGAGAAAATTAGTCACAGCTGAAGGTGTTCAATAATCGATCGTGCAAGAGTAGCATTTTCCGAGGTTACATACAATTCAATTTCTCCGATGGTGATGTAACTTGAATCTCTTTTGTCCATGGAAACGGATTCAATACCGTTGTCCCTGAGTACAGCCTGGACGATATCGGCGAGGTGTTGTTTTTCGCTGCTGTAGATGCATTTCCATCCGGGTTCCATAAATGCAGAATCACATGGGTTGGCTGTCGTCAACCAGGAAAACCATGATGTCACGGGGGCCGTGAGCAGGGGTGACGAGTGTTTTTTCAATATCGGCCGTTCGGCTCGGCCCGGTTAAAGAGGCAATCATTGACGGCGGTGTGTCTCCGTATTTATTTTTAATCAGCTGCAGTGCATCTTTTAGTTCAGGAACCAGCTGGGACGTGTATGCTAAAATAATATGCGTTGTAGGGACAACAAACAATTGTCTTCCGGAGCCGAGTTTTGAAGAAACAATGACAGAGCCCAGGCGTGCTACCAGCGATTCGCAGCCGGTAATTGCAATCATTCCTTCCGGGAAATCAACACTGTTTTTGATGTAGGGGAATTCCACTTTGTCGAGAAGGTCTGTGATTTTTGGTTCCCGGCAATGAATCAATTTCCATGAGCGTTCCTGCGCCAGTGTAATGAGCTGTTCAAGAAATTCCAGATCATTTTCACAAAAGACAAACTGGCCACCAATTTCGATAAAGGCTTTTGCAAATTGTTCTTCGAGGCTCTCTTCTGAAGAAACGTAGATGTTCTTTTCCCAATCCAGATTAGGAAAGCGCTGATTCGTTTTGTGAATCAACGCCTGCCTGATCTTTTTTAATATTTTCTCCCGGGTTGTACTTTCCTGCATGAGAAGGGAAGGGGTTTTCAGAATTTTATTACTGTTTACCAGCGACGGGATTTTGGAATTTCACCGGCAGCCGGGAAGTTCACAGTGGTTCTTTTTTATCGTCGTAGGAAGTGGATGGATTTACGGGTGGGATGGAGGGGATTCCTTCTTCTTTCGCTGCAGATGATCCATTGGTTGAAGGAATCGCCAACAGTGGAACTTCTGGTTTGTCTTCCCACTGGCGCTTTCCGAAAATCTGTTCAAGGTCTTCTTTGAAAATCACTTCACGTTCAAGCAATCTGCCTGCCAATTGGGAAAGCTGCTCTTTGTGTTTCAGAAGGAGGTCCTTCGTACGCGTGTAGGCTCCATCAATCATCTTCTTCACCTCTGTATCGATTGTTTCCGCAGTTTGTTCACTGTAAGGTTTGTTGAAATTGTATTCCTGCTGACCGGAACTATCGTAATAACTGATGTTTCCGATTTTATCATTGAGCCCGTAGATAGTCACCATTGCATATGCCTGTTTGGTGATTTTTTCGAGGTCGCTGAGAGCGCCGGTAGAAATTTTACCAAAGATGATGTCCTCTGCAACCCGTCCGCCCAATGCTGCGCAGATTTCATCCATGAGCTGTTCGGTAGTTGTGATCTGTCGTTCTTCGGGCAGGTACCAGGCAGCGCCGAGTGAATTTCCACGGGGCACGATGGTTACTTTAATGAGTGGATGAGCATGCTCAAGCAACCAGCTGACGGAAGCGTGACCGGCTTCATGGAAAGCAATGACTTTCTTCTCCTGTGGGGAAATGATTTTGTTTTTCTTCTCGAGCCCTCCGATGATCCTGTCAATTGCATCCAGGAAATCCTGTTTGTCGATGCTTGACTTATTTTTACGGGCAGCAATCAACGCGGCTTCGTTACACACATTGGCGATGTCCGCACCGGAGAATCCCGGCGTCTGACGGGCAAGGAAATCAATGTCGAGTGTGTCGTTAATTTTTAATGGTTTAAGGTGAACCAGAAAAATTGCTTTCCGGCCGTTTACATCCGGCAATTCAACATAAATCTGCCTGTCGAAACGTCCCGGGCGCAACAAAGCACGGTCGAGAATATCGGCACGGTTGGTTGCTGCAAGGATGATTACACCGGAGTTGCTGCCAAAACCGTCCATTTCAGTGAGCAGCTGATTCAGTGTACTTTCCCGTTCGTCATTTGCAGAGAAGGAAGGAGATTTGCCGCGTGCACGGCCAATAGCATCAATTTCGTCAATGAAAATGATACAGGGTGCTTTTTCTTTTGCCTGACGAAACAGATCCCTGACCCGTGATGCACCGACACCAACAAACATTTCCACGAAGTCGGAGCCTGAAAGGGAGAAGAAAGGTACCTGGGCTTCACCGGCAACAGCTTTTGCGAGGAGGGTTTTCCCTGTTCCCGGAGGGCCCACCAGGAGCGCTCCACGGGGAATTTTACCGCCAAGGGACGTGTATTTCTTAGGCGTTTTTAGGAAGTCAACAATTTCCATGACTTCCACTTTAGCTTCTTCAAGACCGGCGACATCGTTGAATGTCACACGCACCTGCAGATCTTTGTCGAAGAGCTGGGCTTTGGATTTACCGATATTGAAAATCTGACTGCCACCGCCACCGCTTCCCATCCGGCGCATAATAAATACCCAGATGACGATAAAGAAACCAATAGGCAAGAGCCAGTTCAGGACAATATCCCAATAACTGTGGCTGTCCTGCTCGTAGTCAATGCTGACTTTTTCTTCGGGAGTAAATGTTTTCTGGGCCTCCTCGAGTTTTTTGGAAAAAAGTTCCGCCGGCCCGGTGTTCAGGTAATAATGAGGCCCCGGATTCTCTACGTTCCCCCAGGTTTTATACCGTACGTCTTTGAATTTCGGATCGCTGAGTTTGTCTTTCCGGATATAGATGTGGGCGACATCATTTGTAACCACAATTCTGTCTACATCCTTTGTAAGCAACATTGTACGTTCAAAATCATCATAGAGAATCTTGTGTTCTGCAGTTCCCCATTGAAAAAACTGGGTGATGATCAGAATAACAATGATAATTCCGTAGATCCAGTAGAAATTAAAATTGAAGCGGGGTGTATTCGGAAATTTTTTTCCGTCTTTCCCGCTTTTGGGCTGTCCGCCCGGTGACTCGTTACTTCTGTTGTTCTCGCTCATGGAAATGTAATCGGATAAATTTGTCAAACTTGATACCACGGATTGGGTATCCGACAAATCGTCATCTATAACAAAGTTACGGATTAATAGTTACTTGCAATACGCTGAATTTCTGCGTCGGCCCAGAGGCGCTCAATACCATAAAATTCCCGCTGTTCCTGGCGGAAAATGTGTGCAACCACATTCACATAGTCGAGCAATATCCACTCGGAATTCGTGATGCCTTCCCGGTGAAGCGGATCTTCGCCCTGTGCTTTGTAAACAAATTCTTCCACAGACCGGGCGATGGAATCAACATGCGTCCTGGAGTCCGCGTGGCAAACTATAAAAAAATCAGCCACTGCATTTTTTAAATTACGGAGATCAATACAGACAATATCCTTCGCTTTCTTTTCTTGCATTCCTTCTACGATCAAATCCTTCAGTCGTACAGATTCATCGATCTTTTTCGCCGGTTTTTTCGTTACCTTTCGCGAAGGAGATTTAGTCTTTTGGATCATTCTTCAGTTTAAGTGGTTAACAGGTATCAGGACGTAAAAGTACAGAAAATATTGTCGACACTTAAAGGTATTCGGTTCACAGGCAACAGACTATTGTCTTATGCAAAAAGAGTTAACAACCTTATTCACAGGAAGGCAGGTAATTTCATTGGGGACAGTAATGTCTACCAATTCCTATTTGTCTGATTTGTTGAAAAACCGGAGCATGCCTGAGGGTACGTTGCTGAAAGCTGCCGTTCAGTCGGCTGGCCGTGGGCAGGGTGAAACCCTTTGGTTCAGCGAAAAAGGCAAGAATATGCTTCTCAGTTTTGTTTTTTTTCCTGTTTTTCTGCAAGTAAAAGATGTTTTTCTGTTGAATAAAGCGTATTCTCTGGGTATTTTCGATTATGTGGCATCTCGGCTGGGTACCGAGGTTAAAATTAAGTGGCCCAATGATGTTTATTGGAGAAACAAGAAAATCTGCGGAATCCTGATTGAAAACCAGATTAGCAGCAGCGCAATCAATCAGTCCATTCTTGGAGTTGGATTGAATGTCAACCAGGACAGTTTTCCGTATCATCTCGGAAATGCTGTTTCCATGAGCCAGGTGTTGGGAAGAACACTGATTCTGGAAGAAGAAATCAATGACCTGTGCAATTTCCTGGAAGCACGTTACCTTGAACTAAAAAGAGCAGAACACAATCAACTCCATTCGGCCTACCTTGAAGTGCTTTATCGATTTGGGGAATGGCATACTTTTCAAAATTCTCATGAGAAGTTTAACGGGAAAATTACAGGTATTGATCCCGGTGGCAGGCTGACAATAAAAAAAGAAGATGGGATCGTGCTTTCCTTTGACACAAAAGAAATTCAATTCGTCTGAATCACCAAAGCTCCAATCCGTAACAGACATACTTTACTATTGATTTGTACCCGATGTTTCCCTGATGTACACGGAAAAATCACTTGCCGGAAAAAGCTGGAGAATCAGGGCAGGTCATGTAATTTATTGACCAGGATGTTCAGGAAATTTGTGAGTGGTTTTACAGCCATCATTTTCAGCATCGGATTCAGGTCGGCATCAAATGCAAGCTGAACTTCACATTTTTTTTCAAGGTCTTTAATCGAACAGTCAAGGTTGAAATCAAAAGGTGCCTTGCCATGACGGGTAACTTTGATGATGCTGTTCGGGGTTTTATCGATAATTTTCATTCCCAGGCTTGCCATTCCTGCAATGTTGAAACTGCATTCGTCGTCAGTAGACTGCCAGTTCGTAACCTGATCCGGCATCAGCTTCTGGAAATTATTGAAGTTGCTCAGGAAAGTGTAAATTTCTTCCGGTGTTTTGTTGACAACAACTTTGTCGCTTTCGATACGGGTCATTTGGGTAAGGAGTGAAGGGTGAGTGAAGAGTTTTCTGTTGTCGCTGTGTTGAATTTCGTTTATCTCGACCTTGAAATTCAATCTATTTACCTCGCACCGCAACTTACTTCCAGGTTTCCGGTTGCTCTCGCCATTTTCTCAATGTGTCCAGGTCCTTTGATGAAATGTACCTGGATTCGAGGGCTTTTTCCAGAAGTGTTTCGTAATCGCAAAGAGAGATATTCTGACAGTTTTCTTTTTCGAAATTGTTTTCTGCTAATTGAAAGCCATAAGTAAATACCGAAATCATCCCTTTGACTTTACAACCGGCTTCGCGAAGCGCTGCTACTGCCTTGAGTGAGGATTTGCCCGTGGAGATCAGGTCTTCAATCACAACGACAGACTGGCCCGGTTTGACTTCTCCTTCGATCAGGTTTTCTCTTCCGTGATCTTTTGGCGAGGAGCGGACATAAACAAAAGGCAACCCCATTGCTTCAGCAACA
>DAORHY010000251.1:0-5467 GCA_035438225.1 Bacteroidia bacterium | reverse complement strand
GACAAGTCTACATTCCTACCCGGATACCGGACTGATTAACGGTGACACGTATTGTTATTATGTGAGGAGCGTGGGATTGTATTCATTCCCCGGTTATGTCGATCCGATCCTGAATCGTTCACAGCAGGTTTGTGGCAGCCCTGTCGACAATGTCAGTCCCTGCAATCCGGATCTCACTGTGCAGTCATTTTGTATCGATAACCTGAACCGGCTCGAATGGAACAACCCCAACCTGACGTGTGCCGATGATGTACTGAAGTATTTCATTTATTACGCGCCTTCTCAAAGCTCTGCTTTTGAGCTTATCGATTCGGTTACAGTCCCGGGCGATACACTCTACCTGCATCGAAACCTGAGTATCCTCGCCGGCTGTTATAAAATTACTGCGGTTGATTCTGTCGGCAACGAAAGTGTTGACCCGATTGCAGTGTGTGTGGATACCTGCAGGCAGTATGTACTGCCTTCTGTCTTTACTCCGAACAATGACAACAACAACGATGTCTTCCATCCCTGTGATTCAACCACATCGACTGAATTACAGCTGAAAAATTGCCCACCTTACAAAAATGTACGGGATGTTGAAATGAAGATTTACAATCGTTGGGGAACACTTGTATTTGAAACTACTGACAAGGACATCAACTGGGATGGGAAGAGCAAGGATTCAAAAACCGATTGTCCGGATGGAGTGTACTACTACACCTGCCGTGTAAATTTCTATCGTGTAACCGGAACGGAATCCGTTCAGCTCAATGGTTATGTACATCTTATTCGTGGTAATTAACCGGCAATATGATTTGCGCCATTTGCACCCATTGAGTGAAATAAAAAGTTGAAATGTTTACAGGAATTATTGAAGAATTGGGTACTTTGAAGGAGGTGACGAGAGAAAACAGCAATCTGATGCTGACAATCACAACTTCTTTTAGCGCTGAATTAAAAGTTGATCAAAGCGTAGCCCACAATGGAGTATGCCTGACCGTTGTTGAAATCAATGGGAAGGATTACGTTGTAACTGCCATCGACGAAACGCTGAAACGAACCAATCTCGGATCCTTAAAACCCGGAGATAAAATCAATCTCGAACGATGCATGAAACTCGGCGATCGCCTGGATGGGCACATCGTTCAGGGCCATGTGGATACTGTCGCAGAGGTAATCAGGATAGAAGAACAGAATGGAAGCTGGCTTTTTTATTTTAAATACCCGTACAATCCGGATACTCTTACCGTAGAAAAAGGTTCGGTTTGTGTAAATGGTGTTTCGCTTACCGTTGTTGAATCAAAAGATCATTCTTTTTCTGTTGCCATTATCCCCTTTACCTGGACACATACCAATTTTCATACATTAAAACCAGGAGATTATGTGAATATTGAATTTGATGTGATCGGGAAGTATGTGGCGAGGCTCATGCATGACAGGTTGAGTTCACGATGAAGCGTTAAGGTTTCGGGAACCACTCGCCCGGTTCACACTTTGTGGCGCTGAAAAATTTAACATCCCTTCCTGAATGCAAACGGGAATTCCACAGAAAACCGGTGGGGACCGATTTTATAAACAACAAACAAGATCAATCAAAACAACTTTTCTGCGATTCTGCATGTAATCTCTGCATTTCCCATTGTATAATAATGCAAACAAGGAGCGCCTCTTTTCATGAGTTCTTTACTTTGTTGAATGCAAAATTCAATTCCAACTTCTTTAACTTCCTTATCGTTTTTGCATTTCTCTACTTCATCAATTAAGGAGTCCGGAAGATCAACATGAAATACTTTTGGCAGGGAGGTGCATTGTTTCTTCGTAGTAACCGGCTTTAATCCCGGAATAATCGGAACATTGATTCCTGCTTCACGGCATTTGTCAATAAACTCAAAGTATTTGGCGTTATCAAAAAACATTTGGGTAACAATGTATTCTGCACCGGCATCGATCTTGGCTTTCAGGTATTTCAGGTCAGTGCGCAGGTTGGGAGCTTCAAAGTGTTTCTCCGGATAACCGGCAACACCAATACAAAAGTTAGACGAGGCTACATCTTTCAGTTCTTCGTCGAGATAAATACCCTTGTTCATATTCACGACCTGCATCACCAGATCCAGCGCATATTTATGTCCAAAAGGATGCGGTTCGAAAACAGGTTCGGATTTAATGGCGTCGCCGCGCAGCAACAATACATTGTCTATACCCAGGAAACTGAGGTCAATCAAGGCGTTCTCAGTTTCTTCCCTTGAAAAACCACCGCAAATAATGTGCGGTACCGTATCTACTTTGTAATGGTTGATGATGGCTGCACAAATTCCCACTGTTCCCGGCCGTTTTCGCATGGAAATCTTTTCGAGCAGGCCATTGCTGTGTTTCTTGTACACGTACTCTTCACGGTGATAGGTCACATCCACAAAGCTGGGCTTGAAATCCATGATCGGATCCAGTATGTCGTAAATACTCTGGATGCTTTTGCCTTTTAGCGGAGGAAGGATTTCAACGGAAAATAATGTCTTGCCTTTGGCCCGGTTCAGGTGTTCGATAACTTTCATACAGGAGATTGGAGGAGTTTATTTACGGAAAATGGACAATGTGCCGCGGTGCTCAGTGGTTTTTGCATCCGCAACTTTCAGGATGTAAAAATAAGTTCCATCCTTCAGGTCACTGCCATTCCAGTCGTTCTGGTAGTTTGTGTTTTTATAGACTTCCCTGCCCCAGCGGTCGTACACCATCAGACTGCTGTTCGGGTATTGTTCCAGGTTCTGGACAACAAATATATCGTTTCGTTTGTCATCATTCGGAGTAAAAACATTGGGCACTTTAACTTGCGTGTTCACAACGCGGAACTCACACCAGTTTGACAATGAAATCAATTCCGGGTTGCCGTTATTGGAGGTACGAATACGAACATGATAAAGCCCGTTCTGTGTAGGCTTATCATACCTGTAGTTTGTTCCTGTCGTGGCTGATCCGGAAACGATAAATTCATTTCCAAGACTGTCTGACTGCAATATTTCATAAACAGGATTGTTCCATCCCCAGTAGGTAGTCCAGTTCAGATCGATTGATATGGAATCTCCGTTTTCGGAACACTGCAGATAAATGCTTTGAATGGAGTCTGAAAGCGGTGTAACGTATCCGGTGTTCAGGGAGGTAGTGACAGCATAATTATAGGGCTGATTTTCACTATTTACCGTGAGATCCGTGTAAACTGTATCTGTCAGGACAGGAAGATTTGCAATTGAAAGGTAAGGGCCAACAGGAAGATCGCTCCGGAAAAGCTCATAGTTTACAAAGTTGCCGGAATTCACACCGGATGGAATGGCCCATGTTATTTGCATTGCATCATTCAAATTATTCAGGCTTACATTCAGCAAGTCAGTCAGGCCGCTGAAACAATTGCTGATGGAAAAGCTGACGGTATCGTTTTCTGCCATATCATTACCGCAACGGTTCAGCAAAACATCCAGGTCATTTCCTTTTTTCGTCCACAGCTCGTACGTGCCGTTTTGGACAAGCCGGTTATTCAGGGAAATTTGGATGTGGTCAGTGTTGCCGGAAGAACATCCGATTGCTACCGCCGCGATGACGGGAATCGGAATAGTGCCGGGTCCCAATAGCCGGAATTCTGAACCATCTGCACTGAGAGAAGCACATTGAATCAGTTGGTTAAGCTGAATATCAAGTGTGGAATCATTGCAAGCCACGGCCGATACCAGTGAAAGATTCAACTCCGGAACAATGTTACACAGAGCCTGAACATTGATCTGCATATCACGCATCACCGAACCGATGAGGACTCCGTTTCGATATTCATCGATAACCATCGCTACAACACCAACCTCCAGCTGGTCAGGAATGAAGTTGAGGGTTCCTCCGGGATTGCTCAGGGTAGTTCCGGACACTGTGGAAAGCGGGTTGGAAGCAGAATAACTTCCTGCATACGTCAGTGTAACTACCGGGTTGCCGGGACCGAGTGAACCTTTTGCAGGAACTAAGGCGTAAGCCAATGAATCATTTTCCGGATCAACAGCCTGCCCGTTGTAATTTACTACCTGGTTGAGACAGGTCAGGGCAATAGGACCAGAACCAAATGCAGGCGAACTGTTGGAGGGATAATTCAGGTTATCCAGGAATGCTTCCAGGTAAATGGAATACAGGTTTGCTGAATTGACCGTAGTGATAATGCTGTTTCGGTTAATCAATTCACAACTCAAACGCCAATCGTTGCATGCCTGGGGTAGTGTAATCGTCCCTTCGTAAATGTATTTGCGGATTCCATAGGCATTTCCCCCATTGCAGGTAGTGGTGCCACAGGGAGGATACACCCCGGTAGGAACTTCAATTCCGCCGCCGCTGAGCAGGGGAATGGCATGCGCTCCGCTGAGGGTGCAGGAAGCAGATTGATACTGTATGTCAAGGGTGGTGTAAACCTGCTGGCCAGTTGCAGCGCAATCCGAAAACAAATTCACAGTAACCTTCACCTGGTTGCCCGGCATGCATATGAATTGGATATCGGCAGCTGCAGCATGGCTGGCGTGTACACGGTTAACTGAAAGTGATATCAGTATGGAAAGCAACAGCCCCTGTCGGACAAAAAAAGAATGTATGTATGGTTTCAATGAAAAGAATGTTCAGTTAGCATCGGGATTTTACAAATATACACGAGCCGGCAATTGGAATCATTGTTTTTTTAAAATCAAACGACGTTGTGTCTTTTTCGCAAACAAATTGTTCCGGTAAATAGTGCAGCATGGATTCTTTTATCTACAAATCGTAAGTCCGGCGATCGGTATTTGGTATCTGCTTTGTAGAAGACATTACTGTGGATTTCCATATGGAAAACAGTCAGTATTAGGGCTTTCCAATGCCTGAAAAAAGCGTACCTTCGCGGCTGGGAAATTCCGGATAAACCCATGATACGGGTGAAACAGAATCTTTCAATACCGATTTTTATTTTTGGTAAATATATATTAATCAATCAATTACCTGATATCCACTTTGAAGAACATTAGAAATTTCTGTATTATCGCCCATATTGACCATGGTAAAAGTACCCTGGCAGATCGTTTGCTCGAGTTTACCAAAACGATTACCTCCCGCCAGGCACAGGATCAGGTATTGGACGATATGGATCTTGAACGTGAGCGTGGAATTACGATTAAGAGCCATGCAATACAGATGAAATATTCATTTAAAGGCGAAGACTTTATCCTGAACCTCATTGACACGCCTGGTCACGTCGATTTTTCCTACGAAGTTTCCCGTTCCATTGCTGCCTGCGAAGGTGCCCTGCTGATTGTTGATGCGGCCCAGGGTATCCAGGCACAGACGATTTCCAATCTGTACCTCGCCATGGAACACGATCTGACGATTATCCCGGTTCTCAACAAAATTGATTTGCCGAGTGCTGAACCGGAAATGGTGAAAGACAAGATCGTTGATCTTGTGGGCTGCGAACGTGAAGCCATTATTCCTGCAAGTGCTA
>DAORHY010000250.1:0-5512 GCA_035438225.1 Bacteroidia bacterium | reverse complement strand
GAGTATTCAACGGCATGAACACACAGGGAGGATACGACGTTGTGGTGAAGGTGAAGCCGGGAAATTCCAGTATCGTATTTTTAGGCGGAACAAATATTTTTCGTTCCACTTCTGCCTTCGCCGATTCTACCCATACAGATGTGATCGGGGGCTATGCACCCGGTGCTGAATTACCATTTGTCGATGAATACCCGAATCATCACCCGGATCAGCATGCTTTTGCATTTCTTCCTTCCGATCCGAATGTCATGTATGTGGGCTGCGATGGCGGTGTTTCACGGACAACTGACAATTCAGCCACGCCGGTTGTATGGCAGGATATGAACAACGGTTACATCACTTCGCAATTCTATACCGTCACCGTGGATCATGGCAGCCTGAACGATATCGTAATCGGAGGATTACAGGACAATGGAACGTATTATACAAATTCCACAAATCCCTTGTCGCCATGGGTACATTCCTTTGACGGGGATGGATCGTATTGCCAGATCAGCGATGGCGGCATCAATTATTATTTCTCCAAACAACAAGGCAAGATGGCGAAGACGACCGTCGATGCAAATGGATCGGTTACCGCATACCGGCGCATTGATCCGATCGGAGCGGAAGGGTATCAGTTTATCAATCCCTACGCTTTGGATCCGAACAACAATAACATTATGTACCTGTGTGCTGGAAAATACATCTGGAGAAATGATGACTTGTCCGGCATTGCACTCACCAATCAATGGGATTCCATTTCCACAAATTGGGTTAGGTTTTCCGATTCCCTGAGTTCTTCAACAGAATCAATTTCAGCAATGGCAATTTCAAAAATACCCGCGAACCGCTTGTATTACGGTACCGATGAAGGGCAATTGTTTCGAATCGATAATGCCAATACCGGCCTGCCTTCCCGCACCGATATCACCGGAACGACCTTTCCTTCCAATGGTTACACAAGCTGCATCGCAGTGAACCCGGACAATGCCGACCAGGTGCTTGTAGTGTTTTCAAATTATATGGTCTACAGTCTGTTTTATACTACAGACGGTGGAACATCCTGGATACGTGTTGCGGGAAATCTGGAACAAAATGCAAACGGCACCGGCAATGGTCCGTCCTTGCGTTGGGCAAGTATTTTACCGGTAAGTGACGGCACGGTTTATCTCGTTGCCACCAGCACTGGATTGTATTCCACAGATTCCCTCATTAACAATGCTACCGTTTGGATGCAACAAGGACCGGCTTCCATCGGCAATGCTGTTGTTGATATGATAGATACACGGGTTCAGGATGGATTGGTGGTTGTCGCAACTCACGGCAGCGGCTTATTTTCTACGCATATTACCAGCATCAGCGATCTGAATACCAATGTGCTTCCAAAACCCGGGCCGGCCACATTCACAATTTTTCCGAATCCTGTTGGAAATGATTTAATCATCAACATTCCGAAAGAAATGAAATCTCAAAAAATGATACTGACCGTGAATAATGAACTTGGCCAAATCATTCGAAAAGTGTCTGTCACCGAACTAACCGGCGAGCAATTGAAAGTGAATGTCCGCGATCTCCGGCAGGGAATGTATTATATTACAATTCAGACTCCGGACCTCAGAGGGACGAAGAGTTTTATTAAACAATAGCTGTCGTAACAGGTAGAAATTCAGTGAATGGAGTGATTCGAAGGTTGTATTTTATTGTTTTAAATGCAGTTTTTATAGGCATTCCCTGGTCAGATCTGTCTTTTAATTTGCGGTATCTTGAGTTTTGTCATGTTTCAGGGTTTGTTTTTTCCCCACTTTTGTAGTGGTGTGAGAAAGGTGATTTCAATAATTCTCGTGGTTTCGGTTTTGTTTCCGGCATTATTCCGCATAGGAGTATTAGCGGATTTTTACCGGAACAGTGAATACATTGCCAGGGTATTGTGTGTAAATAAAAGCAAGCCTGTCAACACGTGTCACGGTACTTGTCACCTGATGAAGCAAATGGCCAAAGCGGATGAAGGGAAAACAGGCAAAGGACTGCCTGCGCTAAATGAAAAAAGCGAGATCACGGAGGCTGTTGTGGAGGAATACCAAAACTGGACTTTCCCTTCCTCCGGATTCCGGGTTTTCCCTCCGTTTCGAAACAATTATTTCTTTTTAAATTCTTACGACTTTTTTCATCCGCCAAAATACATGGCGTAATAGACAATCTGAAGAACAGACTCTTCCACTCATTTTATTTATAAGAAAAAGCAATTCGTGTAAACTGATATTCACTATTGGATTGCTATTTATTTAAGTTAATCTCTATACAACGATGAAAAATAAAATCCATACATTCTTACTCTTTGCTTTGTCATTCAGCCTGAGTATGAGTTCCTGCAAAAAAGACGAAGAACCCACACCTGCTCAAAATAACAATACGGACACGACAACGGGCACAGAAGGCCTCACTTTCATTGAAGAAACATATGCAATCGGCGCGGCGACAAAAGTGCAGTTATGGGCCGGTGAAAATCTGTTTACAGGGTATAATTACCTCTATGTAATGCTGAAGGACTCTCTCACAGGCCTGGCCGTAAAGAAAGCTACCGTTACGCTCATGCCCATGATGGACATGGGTTCAATGACACATTCTGCACCTGTTGAGAATCCAACCATTACACAATCTGTAAAAGGGAAATATCCCTGTGCGGTTGTGTTTGTAATGCCCAGCACCGCAGGTACCTGGTCGCTGAGCGTGATGGTGATGAATATGGAAAACGGGAAATCCGGCACTGCACTGCTGATGCCAACCATCACAGATCCCTCCGTTGCCCGCATGAAATCATTCATCTCCCTGATTGACGGGTCAAAACTGTTTGTTTCCCTAGTAAAGCCGTCTTCTCCGGTTTCGGGAATTAATGATTGCGAAATTACGATGCATAAAAAAGACGGGATGTACTTTTTCGCAGATAGTTCCTTTACTAACGAAATGGAGCCCATCATGACGGCCATGGGCCACAGTTCGCCAAATAACATTTCTCCTGTTCATTCAGGGAAGGGGCATTACTCCGGACAGGTAAATTTTTCCATGTCCGGAGAATGGACCATCAATTTTGATTTTTATCAAAATGGCATCCTTGCGGATTCATTAACTTATTTTGAAACAACTATTCCTTAACCCTTCTTCGCCGGGCCCGATTTTCGGGCCCGGCTCTTTTTTATGAAACACATTCTGTTATTCTCCTTTTTTATTCTCACACTTTCAGTAAACTCAATTGCCCGCCAGGACTCCTGCTGTCACAGGGATTCGGTCTGGACGATTTGTCTGAAAGAAGTAAAGGTTGCTCCGAATGGTGACCCTGTGCATAATTTCTATCGGGTGAACAAATCCATCGGTACCGATGATCTGCTCTCGCGTGTGCCATTGATGCAAATGACCCGGCGTGGCAATTATGGCTGGGAACCCGGAATGCGCGGTATGTCCGGCGGACGAATCAATGTCACGCTCGACGGTATGAAAATTTTCGGTGCCTGCACCGATAAAATGGACCCGGCCACCAGTTATGTCGAGCCGCAAAACCTGGAAAGCTTTGATGCTCTCCCCGGTGCTGCCGGTGCGGAACATGGCAGTACCATCGGAGGGTCACTCAATCTGAAATTGAAAGACCCTGAAATTTCCGCTGCTGAAAAATTCTCCGGAGCGGTCGGAGGCACAGGGTACAGTGCATCATCAGGCGTGAATGGATTTACAAACCTGCAATGGAGTCATGAAAAATGGGCAGCAAGGATCACCGGTGTATACCGTAAGCACGAAAATTATTACGGTGGAGGCAGACGGATCATCAAAAATTCGCAATATGAAAAAATGAATTTTTTTGCTTCCTTGAAAACGGAACTTGCATCGCATCATTCCCTGAAAACGGATCTGCTGCTCGATGACGGATGGAGCATCGGATTTCCTGCGCTACCCATGGACGTGAAATATGCAAAAGCGCGCATCGCTTCCCTGACATGGAGCTATAGTAATCCATCCCGTCACCTGTACCAGGCAGAATCAAAAGTGTATGCAAATACAATCCGCCATGCAATGGACGATACGCATCGTGAAAATATTTCCATGCACATGGATATGCCGGGAACCAGCCAGACAATGGGTTGGAACACGATGCTTCGCTGGAAACTGGCAAGACAATTGGATTTGATCGGCCGGTTGGACTTCTTTACAAACACGCTGCGGGCTGAAATGAAGATGTATCCTGAAAATGCCAGGGAAATGTTCATGCTCACCTTGCCGAAAACACAGTGCGATGCTGTTGGAGTGTATTTGGCGCCTCAATGGACCATCGACAGCCTCACTTCGGTCCGTGCCGTCTTCCGCATGGATCATTTGCACACACAAATGAAGGATGCTTTGGGCGAAAGGCAGTTGCTGGTTACCAATCCCGGAACAGCATCTACTACTGTGCATCGTGTTCCTACTATTAGTCTGGACTTAAACCGGCAAGTTTTGGAAACAGTCTCGATGAACTTCCAGGTTGCCAGAGCGGAGCGCGGACCGGTGATCCAGGAATTATTCGGATACTACCTTTTTAACAGGCTTGACGGTTACGATTACATTGGAAATCCTGATCTGAAAAATGAAAAAGCCTGGCAGGCGAATTTTACAATCCACTATCAGAGAAAGGGGAAAAGCATCAGCCTGTCGCCCTTTATTAATTATGTACAGGATTATTATCGTGGAGATATTCTTCCCGGTTATTCTGCTGTCACTGAAGGTGCCCATGGTGTAAAAATCTATCAAAATATTGACAAGGTCGTACTGAAAGGTATGGAATTGCTGGGAAAAATTTCTTCCGGAAATCATTGGCGCTGTATGGCATCTCTCCGGTATACACATGGCAGCACTGCAGACGGACTTGCCCTTGCCCAGACACCGCCGTTGAAATCCCTGATTACAGTAAAATATGTTCACGGCCTTTTGAGTGTACAAGCTGAAACTGAAATGTCTGCAGCTCAAAATCGTATCGATAAATTGTCCGGAGAAACGGGAACTCCCGCATGGGCCGTTTTTCACCTTCGTGCAGCGTGGTTAAAAAAAATCGGCAATAATTACCTGGAACTGAATGCCGGTATCGAAAATATCGGCGACACCTTTTATCACGAACACCTCGACTGGGGCGGCATTCCGCGCACCGGGCGAAACCCTTACCTAACGATTGCCTGGAGGTTTTAAACAGAAAATTCAGACGCGTCTTTACGGTCTATAACTTCCTCCGGTTGATTTTCTTCATCACGTTGCTTCCTGCTTTCGCTATTCCCCGCAATTTCAGCGAATTATTTTTTATCAAAAAACTTTTCCCTCACAATCCGGAATGACTATATTATAGACAATCAAAAAGACGGCTACACAATCATGTATTCGCGTTTTAGATTGTTATGACAAACGATTTTCTCTTCGGGTTCCGGGCTTGTTGAAGCCGGTAACCTGAAGTGAAATCGGAAATTGGTTGTTGGTTGTTGGTTGTTGGTTGTTGGTTGTTGGTTGTTGGTTGTTGGTT
>DAORHY010000249.1:0-5571 GCA_035438225.1 Bacteroidia bacterium | reverse complement strand
AAACAGAATACGACAGGAAAATCATCAGCACCGAGATGAAAAACTGTACCCTTCTGCTCATACTGACAATGCTGAAAATGGCCACCATCCCGGCGATTGTCTGGATGAACATGAATTCAAATCCGCTGGGTGCCTCGAAGCCGATAATCAGCAAGGTAACAATATGAGTGAAGAGAGCTGTTCGCGTATCGTAAAATGCACGCACGATAATCGGGAGAATGCACACCGGTACCAGGTACATATCGAACAAATTGATTTTCCTGGCCCATAAAAACATGTAGGTGATGAGAAGCATCAGCAACATCAACAGAATAATCCTGGAGTTATCGTCATACACTTCTCTCCGGAACAGGTAAAGAAAAAGCATGAGCATGGTCATTGCGAGAGTGACGAGGATAAAATGCCCGAGGAACATCATCCATCGTGAGGATCCTGCAAACTCCTGGTTTTTCATTTCGCTCCTCAGACTTTCCAGTTTCTGGAATTTCTGATCGTCTACGACTTCCCCTTTCAGGATCACCACTTCGTCTTTCTGGACAAGTCCCAGGTTGAGTGAAATTTTATCCAGCAATTGTTTGGTCCACTGGCGTGTGGCCTGGTCATCGTATACTACATTGTGGCTCAGTGCATTCTCAAGTAACGGGGATAATAAAGCTTTATCCGCCTGTGAAATTTTATCCAGTTCATCATTTATAAAATCAAAGGCAGACTGTATCGTATAGAATGATTTCAGGTTTTTTTCTTCTGCGACATTTTCTTTCACAACGGTGATCATACCGTCAGGATTGTTCATCGGGCTTTCTTCGTTCACCAGAATAATTCCCTGGTCATATGTCATTTGCAGGATCTGCGATCCGATTTCGAATTGCAGATTTTTCAGTTTCTCAAGTTGTTCTGATTCGCGTTTTGAACGGGCACCGGAGGCATATTTTTTTTCCCAGACTTCCGTGAGTTCATTATTAAAACTGTACTTCTTTTGTTCTGCAAGATTTTTATCGAATCTGTAAAAAGGATGTGCGCGCTGCATCAGTGCAGCCCGTTCGGTGTTTAATTCAGCTTCCGTTTTATTGATTGCAAAATCAAACGGAGCCATGAGGTTTTCGTAGGGCCAGGGTTTCCCTTTTTGATAAGCGTAATTGAATTGTGTTTCTTTCGGGAGAGCCACCACAATCATCACAATGGCTGTCAGCACCACCACATACTTGAATACGATTTCGTGCTGGTTAGACAGCCGGATAAAATAATTCTTCATGGCTTTGGAAGCTTGAATCAGAAGCTGTTGCGAATGTGGTGGATTTTCGTTTTGAACAGCTTGTCAATGTCTGAAATATATCAACATTTCAAGGCTGACAGCAGTCACAGGAATGTTTAAGAATCCACGCAAATTGGCTAAATTGCACCCGGTTTAAATATATTCATGATAAAAATACGAAACAAATGAAAGAAGTATATATAGTTTCTGCTGTGCGCACTCCGATTGGAAATTTCGGCGGGGCGTTGTCGTCCATGACAGCTACTCAGCTTGGTGCCCAGGCCATTAAGGCAGCCCTTGAGCGCATCCGGTTAGCGCCGGATGAAGTTCAGGAAGTGTATATGGGAAATGTGCTTAGCGCAGGGGTCGGCCAGGCCCCAGTCACGCAGGCATCGACCTGGGCCGGAATTCCGACTACAGTTCCCGGCACTACTGTGAACAAGGTCTGTGCTTCCGGTATGAAAGCAGTAGCCCTGGCTGCTGAATCAATACTCTTGGGAGATAATGACTGTGTTGTTGCGGGCGGGATGGAAAGTATGAGCAATGTGCCCTATTACCTCGATAAAGCACGAACAGGATATAAACTCGGAAATTCGACGATAATTGACGGATTGGTGAAAGACGGATTGTGGGATGTTTATAAGGATTATCACATGGGAAATGCTGCTGAATTGTGTGCTACAGAATGTAAAATCAGCCGCGAAGAGCAAGATGCCTATGCACTCGAATCCTACCGTCGTTCCAGGGAAGCTTATGCGAAGGGTCTTTTCAAAGATGAGATCGTTCCGGTCAGTATTCCGGTTAAAGGCAAAGATCCGGTTCTTCTTTCAGAAGATGAAGAATATAAGAACCTGCGTGCGGACAAAGTCCCAACACTGAAACCGGCATTTCAGAAAGACGGTACAGTAACCGCTGCAAATGCATCCAAACTCAATGATGGTGCAGCAGCATTGGTACTGATGAGTAAAGAAAAAGCGGATGCACTTGGCATCAAACCGATTGCTAAAATCCTCAGCTATGCAGATGCACAGCAAGCACCTGAGTGGTTCACTACAACGCCATCCAAAGCCATACCGAAAGCGATTCAAAAAGCCGGTCTGAAACCCGAACAAATTGACTTTTATGAAATCAATGAGGCGTTTTCTGTTGTGGCCATTGCGAATAACCAGCTGATGAAACTCGATCCTCAAAAAGTCAATGTAAATGGTGGAGCGGTTTCCCTTGGCCATCCTCTTGGGGCTTCAGGTGCACGAATCCTTGTCACACTCATTCAGGTGTTGAAACAAAACGGAGGTAAAATCGGTGCCGCAGGAATTTGTAACGGTGGCGGTGGCGCCAGTGCCATGGTAATTGAACTAATATGATTGTGATTCCATTCATCGTATAGACCATTCCCTTATTCAAAGGGCTAAACTTCCTTAAGGAGTCAACCCTTTTTTACTATTTTCGCTTTTATGTTTGCTTATTGTCCCTTGAGCGTTGTTCCTGTAAGAAAGGACACCAATGACCGCAGCGAAATGGTCACGCAGCTATTGTTTGGTGACCGCGTCGAAGTTCTCGACAAATATGAGAGCTGGCGAAAAATCAGGATGACCTATGACAGCTATACAGGCTGGGTAGATAAAAAGCAAATTGCCATGCTTGAGCCTTCGGAATTTGCCAGGCTTGAAACGCTTCCCCCGGCTGTCAGCCTTGATATTGTTCAATTGGTTGTGCTGGACAGCAATCATGTTGTTCCGGTTGTACTCGGAAGCAGTTTAACGGGATTTCATCAGAAAAAATTTAGTTTCGGTAACGTTGAATTTCAATACGAAGGAAATGTTGCCGTTTTTGCTAAGCCAGATCCTTCCCTCCTTCTTGAAAACGCTTACATGTACCTCAATGCGCCCTATCTATGGGGAGGCAGATCTCCATTTGGGATAGACTGCTCCGGCTTCACTCAAATGGCATTTAAACTATGCGGTATTCCGATTGAACGAGATGCAGCGATGCAGGCTGAACAAGGCATGCTGATTAACCTCCTGGATGAAGCTGTTCCGGGTGACCTGCTTTTTTTTGATAACAAAGACGGCAAGATTATTCACGTCGGTTTTTTATTGCCGAACAATCAAATCCTCCATGCTTCCGGAAGGGTTCGTATAGATAAAGTAGATCATCAGGGAATATATAATGTGGACATGAATACGTATACCCATAACCTTCGATTGATAAGGAGGATGATTTGATATGTTAAATGATTAACATCATTTTATGTATTTCGTTGTTTTTCAGTTAGTATCGCAAGCTATGTGTGTTTTTTTTGCGAATTGAAGACATTGTTCTTGGTGCATTGAATTATTATGCGTTAATTTTGAATTCAATTGTTTAACCTAAACCATATGATCATGAATTACAAAAATCTACTCAAAGGATTCGTTGTTGTTTCATTTTTGCTGCAGTTTTTTTCAGCAACTGGACAGAATGCGGATCAAAAATGGAGCCTTGGATTTCACGGTGCCATCATTGAACCCAAAACAAGTTTGGGTGATCAATTTTTTAAATTTGCTGTCAACGGCACAACTTTTGGTCAGGGTTTGTCTTTGAACCGTTACCTGAATAAATCTTTCGACCTCGGACTTTTTGGATTAACCGGTAAGATGAGCCAGAATTCCGGAATTTATAGTTATTCGGATCTCGTTTTTGCAGCTGATCTTCGGCTGCGATACAAGCTTTACAATGGGTACCTTCTGAATGAAGAAGCTTTTATCGGACCCTATCTTACAGGAGGTATCGGAGCTGTTCATGGTACAATTGATGCTTTTGGGGCTACTGAAGGCAGGTTAAAAGACGGAATCACCCAAATGGATCTGTATGCAGGAGCCGGTATCCGTTTCCGTGTTAATGAATACATCAGCATTGACTGGCAAACCGGTGTCCATATGCCTTCGGATAATACCTGGGATGCAAACACGAATGGTGACAAAGATCAGTTCCTCGAACATTCTCTTGGATTTATCCTAAATCTTGGAGAAGGAAAAGACAGTGATGGGGATGGTGTAACAGACCGTCATGATAAATGTCCGAATACTCCTGCCGGCGTGAAGGTAAACGAGGACGATGGTTGTCCGCTCGATCGTGATAAAGACGGTGTTGCTGACTATCAGGACGAATGCCCTGATTTAGCCGGAGTAGCTGCATTAAAAGGTTGCCCGGATAAAGACGGAGACGGCGTTGCTGACAAGGACGACCGTTGTCCGGATGCACCTGGTTTGATGAACCTCTCCGGTTGCCCGGATGCAGATGCTGACGGTGTTGCAGATCTGGATGATAAATGCCCTGCGACAAAAGCAGGCTATAAAGTCGATGCTGCAGGTTGCCCGATGGATACCGATGGCGACGGAGTTGTCAATGAAGAGGACGATTGTCCTTCCGTGAAAGGCCTCGCATTCCTGAAAGGTTGTCCTGACGGCGACGGTGACGGTATTGCAGATAAAGATGATAAATGTCCGACAGTGGCAGGTATCAAAGCCAACAATGGTTGCCCGGAAATGCCTAAGGAAATCGTTACTCAGATTACGAAAATTGCCAGCAAAATTTTCTTTGAAACAGGCAGCGATAAACTAAAATCAGTTTCCAAAACCCAATTGGATGATCTTGCTGACATCTTATCGAAATATCCTGAAGCAAAACTTGCGGTAGAAGGACATACCGACAATACCGGAAATCCTGAAAAAAATGTTCAGCTTTCACAGAAACGTTGCGAATCGGTGAAAAATTATCTTGTCAGTAAAGGAATTGACGCAAACCGCCTGAGTGCAACCGGTTATGGTGATACAAAACCAATCGCAGACAATAAAACTGCTGACGGTCGTGCAAAAAACCGTCGTGTTGAATTGAAAACGCAGTATTAAATTTAACACAGTTTTCGGAGTTAAGACTCTAAAACAAAAAGTCCCAGCTGAGTCAACAGCTGGGACTTTTTGTTTTCATTTAGCATCCATCATTCCTGCTCATGGTAATCGTTCTCCTCCGGTTTTTCAATTGGAGCGTGCTCCGATTCTCTTGCTTCCTTGTTTTGTTCATCAAGGGTCCAGTGGTCGGATGAGGATGTTTTCAGCCAGACTTTTCCTGATTTTCGAAATATTTCGAGATGCAGGCCGAGTTTTTCCCTCCCCTGCTTTTCTATCTCTGAAACAGTCATCAGGCCATTGATATGCAGTTTCTGAATTTCTTTTTCACCGGATATGTCTGTCAGTCTTTTCGATGCGTCAATCATGTCCGCTGCTGAATATTCTTGCTGATTTTTTAATTTGTTTTTAAAAAAATTAATTCTAAGAAAT
>DAORHY010000248.1:0-5600 GCA_035438225.1 Bacteroidia bacterium | reverse complement strand
CGGTCGTTCAGAAACATTCGATCCCATTAAAGTTCATGCCTGTTCTGATAGAGATGTAATTGATGTTTATGTTTCTTCCAAAACCAGGGGCAATTCAAATGCTTACCTGAATTCACCATACACCGGCATATTTACACTGGAAGTTTATTCCTCCAGCGGTTCCATTGTCGAAAGCAGGGTCGTTCATGTTGAAAAAGGATTGAACACACTGGTCCTGAACACCGGTAAATTAAGTGAAGGCATCTATTATCTCCGACTTCAAAGTACTGCCGATCAGCTGATGCAGAAGTTCTTTGTAGGACAGGAATAATGAAACTGAAACAATTCCCCGGGGGAGCTCTGCTCCCCCTTTTTTTGTTTTAAAGCATATCCATTTTTGCATCAGATTGTTTATTTGTTATGCTTATCAGGGATTACGCATTTGATAAATTCAGTATCCAGGTCCATGACACTATCTTTTCAACGGAGTTAAAAGCGGATTGGGACAAGCTGTCAGTATCCGGTTTCCCTTTGAACCCAGACTACCTTGGTGCTCTGGAAAGAGCAGAACCTAAAGATCTTTCCTTTCGGTACTTACTGATCCGCGATGGCAACGAAATTGTAGCCAGAATTTATTTTCAAATCCTGCATTTCGGCAGACAAAACTTATCTGTGGATGGAAACTCTATCGGACAAAAATTCGCTGCACTCGCCGTACGGTTGATTCCCTTCAAAATAATTGTTGCAGGAAATTTGTTCGCAGTGGATTCCTGTCCACTGTATTATTTACCGGAAAAAATATCAGCCGGTCATATCCTGCACATACTGGATGAATATACCAAAGCTGAAAAGTTCGATGTATTTGTATTGAAAGACTTTCCTGTTGAATTCACACCCGAACTGACCAGGCCATACGGATTAAACACATTTGAATCCGACATGACAATGGAACTGACTTTACATCCATCCTGGTCTGCATTTCAGGATTATGAAAAATCGCTCACTCACAAATATGCGCAACGTGCACGTAAAATCCGAAAATCCGGCTCCGTCATTGAACGGCGGGTACTGGACGATGGACAGCTCGAAGAACACAAAAACCGTATCGCAGAACTTTTCCGGGAAATTTGCTCCAAACAAACCCTCCGGATGGGAATTATTGATGAGAAATATTTTCTTGCTCTGAATACTTGCTGCAAAGACAGGTTCCGCATTACAGGATATTTTCTCGAAAATAAAATGATTGCGTTTTCAACAACACTTGCGCAGAAAGAAACACTTGAGGTACACTATATCGGCATTGATTATTCTTATAATAAAAGTCACTCCCTTTATTTTAATATTTTATTTGACGGGGTTGAACAGGCAATTCTTCAGGGTTATAAAAAACTGGAATTAGGGAGGACTGCACGGGAAGCAAAAGCCGTTGTAGGATGCCAGCCGGTTTACTTCAATGATTACATGCTGATCAGGAACCGAATCACGCGCCGGATTATCTCAGTCATCCAGGATTATTTTCAAAAGAAAATGGGAGATTCGTGGAAAGAAAGACACCCTTTTAAAACGCATCAGGCATAACGCATTTTTGATAGCCGCTTGTTGATGAAACTTCAGAACTGCTGATTACTAAGTTTTTGAATGGTGTACAATTTTATCTGCTCCATTTCCATTCCGGGATAATTATTCCTTTACATTTGTCCCGCTGAAAGGTTCCCGGTTCTACCGGGATTAAAAGGGAATCGCGTGTAAATCGTGAACAGTTCCCGCTGCTGTGAACTCCCTGAGAGTTGTGAAGCAAAAGCCACTGTCTTTATTTTAATGGACGGGAAGGCGCTTCCCAACGGAGATAGTCAGAAGACCTGCCTTGCTGCAAACATGAACGCTTTCGGGTAAAAAGCATGATTGGTTCCGGTTCCTTCTGACCGATTCCTTCCGCCTTTTACTCCTTGCTTTTGAAATATAATTTCAAATCACATGCACAAGGAGATCATTAAATTTATTGCCACCGGACAACTATTTTTTTCGGCACTGTCAGCTCTCGCAGAACAACCTTCCGACTCTCTTCCAACGGATCTTAAGGAAGTGACCGTTATTGCTACGCGGACAGAAAGAAATATTCTGGAGACAGGAAGGAGCATTACTGTCCTTACACAAAATGAATTACAATCCGGCGTTTATTCAACGGTAGCAGAGTTACTATCCAACCAGGAAGGTATTTATATCACTGGAAACAATCAGACGCCCGGAGCACTTGAAAGTATATTCATGAGAGGATCCAACAGCAACCAAACTGCAATATTTCTGGATGGGATCCGTATTAATGACGGCTCCACTGCGAACAACACAATTGACCTGAGTGAACTTCCGCTCTCTGACGTTGTTCGTATTGAAATCCTGAGGGGTTCCCAGGGTACACTCTACGGTTCTTCTGCAATCGGCGGAGTCATTCTGATCAGTACATTCAGACCCCTGCAAAAAGGTAAGAGCGGAAGCTTTAGTGTTTCGGCAGGCACCTTTAATAAATCAGGTAGTGTACTCTTTCCTGCCGCGTCCGTCGGCTACCGTTTTAAAAATGGTGTAAGCCTTTCAGCAGCAGGAAATTTTCAATCCGTACGCGGACTTGATGCCACACTGGATACTGTGCTTGATCCTACCGTTTTCAAGAACAGGGACCGTGACAACTGGGCAAAAGCAGGGGTTTCGGGACTGTTGGCCTATGAATGGTCAAAAGGAGCAGGAACGATTAATTTCCGTCATGTAAAGATGAACACGGACATCGATAAATCAGCCTACCTGGATGATGACAATTACACACTGGACTATGAACGCAATACCATCCATGGAAATTTCCGGTATTCGTTTCTGGAAAAGCTGGAAGCTATACTGGAAGGAGGATTCACAAAAAATATCCGTCACGCAAACAATGATTCTTCGGTCACCAACCTGGCAGGAACAACTGATCACACTTTTTCAGAGGACCATTACAGCAGTGCCAATGTAAATGCTGATTTCTATGTGCGTTTTAAAGAAAAGTCAATCAGTGCCTTTGCAGGATATTCTATTCAGAAGGAAAATATGAATCAGGCGAATTATTATTATTCCGCCCTCTTTGCACCTTTCATCACAGAAATCAATACCAGCCTTGACAGTCTGGATCCCTCGGCATCGATCGGAAGTTTGTATGCTCAAGTGGATATTAATGGAGAAGTGCTCCACAAGAGCATGCATACATTTAATTTGATTCTTGGAGCCAGAACTATTCAGCATTCTAAATTTGGTAATAAATTTATCTGGGAGATAAACCCGTCCTGGAGCCTGAGTCTGAAATCTCTGCTTTATTTTTCTTTTAGTAAAGGTTTTAATTCACCCTCTTTGTACCAGTTGTATGCTCCGGATCAGTATTACACATACGACAATAACTTTAGCTCCGGGTTGAGCAGAGGCAATCCCGATTTACTTCCGGAAGTTTCAGACTCTTATGAATTGGGGTTGAAACAAAAAATAGATGATTCAGGATTCTTTGGTATTGCAGTTTTTAAGAGTATAACGAAAAACCTGATTGATTACGTATATCTATGGGATAGCAGCATTCCAACGGATCAGCTGGGAACTGATTTCAGCAGGGACGATTTCCGCGGAGACCGTTACCTGAATACCGGGAAACAAACTACGTACGGAATTGAATTTACCATTGAAAACAGAATGACGGACTTCCTGAAGGTACATTTCAACCTGAGCCTTGTGAATGGGTACCTGGATTACAAGGAATCGAATAATTTCCAGGCACAAGCAGGAGGCAACCATGTCCAGGAATACAATAACGGAGCATTTCTCACCGGAGCCATCCGAACACAAGGACTGACACGAAGGCCAAATACAGCAAGAATTGACTTCATACTGTTTCCAATGAAAAAAATGAGTTCAACAATTGGCTTGAGTTACATTGGACCAAGAGGAGATGTATACTATGATGCAGGCAAAGGCCCTTTCGGTGCCTTATCTACAACTCCGGTTAACGACTATACTTTGCTGGATTTTAGCCTACATTATTCATTGACTTCTTCTCTTTCTGCAGTTCTTAAAGTTGAGAATCTGCTGAACGAACATTATTCTGAAATTAACGGCTTTCGTACCCGTGGACGCGGGCTGTATCTGAAATTAGGCTACGTGTTATAATCAAAGCGGAAATTTATACTTTTGTTTAACCATCATTACAAAAAAACCATGAACGGAAATCAAAATAAAACCAATGCACTCCTGATTGCCATTTTACTTATCGTCATTGCAGCAATCACCCGTATGATCCCGCATCCGTTTAATTTCACAGCTATCGGTGCCATTGCCCTTTTTTCAGGAGCGACTTTCAGGGATAAACGATTCGCTTACCTCCTCCCATTTACAGCGATGATCCTCACTGATTTGTACCTGGGATTCCACTTTTCGATTCTCCCGGTATATGGTTGTTTTGCATTGACCGTAGCACTTGGAACGACATTAAAAAATCAACCGAAGCTGCTTCCTGTTGCCGGATTATCAATCCTCTCTTCTATTATCTTTTTCCTTGTGACCAATCTCCCAATATGGTATGCTGACATGAGCTTGTATCCATTAAGCTGGACCGGAACCATGGAAAGTTATACCATGGCACTTCCTTTCTTTGGAAATCAGATAGTTGGCGACTTATTCTATACAGGGGCTTTTTTCGGTATTTACCACGTTGTTGAAAAAAGCAGAAAAATTGCATTTTCTTAAAAAAAACGCCTATAATAATAAACCCAGCCTTACGGGGCTGGGTTTTCTTTTTCAACCTTACGGGGTTGACTGGATTAATCAATCTTACGGGATTGCTGAAAAATTTTATCCTCTTTTCTGTACTTGTTATTGAATAAACACACCTTTTGAACGCGCTCAAACCTGTAAAAGATCAACAGCAAACAGCACATCCATTACAGCTGTAATCAAACCTTGGAATTCCTGCAAAAAATGGAATTAAACACAAGGAAATAAACTGAGAAAAGCGCATAATTACTTCATTTTTCAATTCCGGTAATAGCCTATTAGCCTATTAAAATCAGTCATTTACAGAATAAAATTGAATTCTGCCCAAGTAAAATGCATTTTGGTCTTGTTGCCAATGTTGGCAATCTGCCGAAATGAGACAAATAACCATATATACCCTCCTTTTACTGGTAATATCAGCCATTTCTGAGGTTTATGCCTCAGCTCCACCTTTACTGGATTGGCAAAAATGTATAGGAGGCAGTGGATTGGATATGCCGGTGAAGGTAATTCGTTCACAGGATGGCAGTCTTCTCATGATTGGAAGCACAGGATCCAGTGACGGCAATATTAGCCTGAATCATGGATCCTCTGATGTCTGGCTATGTAAAACCGATTCCGCCGGCCAATTGCTTTGGGAGAAGACTTTTGGAGGGAGTAACAATGACATCGGAACTGGCATCATCCAACTCTCGAACGGAGACCTGATACTTAGTGGCTATACGGCATCCTATGACGGCGATGTAAGTAATCAGCATGGAAATTTCGATTGCTGGATAATCAAGACAAATGCATCAGGCAGCATCATCTGGGAAAAGACCTTTGGGGGATCGCTGGTCGAT
>DAORHY010000247.1:0-5611 GCA_035438225.1 Bacteroidia bacterium | reverse complement strand
ATATTTTCCAGTGAACCCAATTTTATGGGACCCTGGCTGGATTCACACCCCATCACGCAGCCTTTCCTGACTTACGATGCATTGTTTAAACTGGAGCCGGCTAACGTCCGGCAAAATATAAATATGCAGGGTTATCAGTGGTTTCTGTATTCACTCATGCCCAAGACATCCCTCGTCAATGCATCCATCAGCAGCACCGGTCCGCTGAGCTTTTGTTCCGGCGGAAGCGTTACGCTGACTGCAAGCACGGGCGCAACATACCTGTGGAGCCCCGGCGGACAAACAACAAGTTCGATTGTGGTCACAACCCCGGGGTCGTATTCGGTAACCGTTACAGGTTCTTCCGGAAACAGCGCTACCTCTCCGGCAGTTACAGTCACCGTTACTTCGGGCGGACCCACCCCGGTGATTACCGCCAGCGGACCTGTTTCTTTTTGTTCCGGAGGTAGTGTCACATTGAGTTCCACAGCCGCTGCTTCCTATCTCTGGTCAAACGGGCAAACAACTCAATCAATTTTAGTAAACACAAGTGGAAATTATTCCGTGAGGACAACCACCAACGGCTGTTCACAAAATTCAGTTGCAACGACGGTTTCTGCAGCCAGCACACCTCCTGAGCCTGTTATAACAACAAGTGGGCCGTTGAATATTTGTCCGGGAAGACCCCTTACTCTTACTTCTTCGCCATCGAACGGATACCTCTGGTCAACAGGTGCCACTACCCGCTCTATCGTGATTGCCGGCGGAGGGACGTATTCAGTGCGTGCTTATGCAGGGCCAAATTGTTTCGCAACTTCCACCAGTAAATCCGTGACCTTGCTGACTGCGCCGTCAAGGCCTGTCATTTCCCTAAATGGATCAGCAACACTAACTGCAGCACAACCTTCTGTTGCCCTCACATCTACTACAGCAAATTCGTACTTATGGTCAACCTCTCAAACATCAAGAAGTATCACGGTCAACATGCAGGGTAGTTATACTGTGACCATTTCTGCAAGCAATGGCTGTACGGCTTCTTCTGTTCCGGTAGCAATTTCAGCGAACGGATGTACGCCACCACCGGTGCCTGTCATTTCAGCAAGTGGTTCTACCGTAATTACAACAGGACAAACAGTGACGCTCACAAGCAGTGTGGCCGGCGGTTATCTATGGTCCACCGGAGCAACTTCTCGTTCGATCGTTGTGAATACGGCAGGTACATACACTGTGCGTGCATACAACGCAGGAAGTTGTTTTTCTACTTCTTCGCCGGTCAGCGTGATCATGGTGAGCGCACGCATGGCGCAATCAAATGCAACCGGGGATATTCTTCAAACGAAATTTTTTGCTTATCCGAACCCCACACAAGGGGAGTTGAATTTACGATTGGAATCCGAAATTGCAGAAGAAAGAATTGCCCGCATGGTAGATCTCTCCGGCCGGGAAATGATGAACCGCGCATTCAGCGTTCAGAAGGGAGAAAATCTGCTCTCGCTGGAAGTGTCCCGGCTGTCGTCTGGAGTGTACTTCCTGTTCCTCAGTGGAAATGAAGAAAACAAAATCCGTGTAATTGTACAATAGCACTGAATAGCTTTGTGCAAACCGTTGCGCGTACTGTTGTTTCCAAAAAAAATCTCAAATAATACTGCGCTATCACACGCAGTATTTTTTTTATCTAAAATCTAGGGCAGTTAATGCCGGCAAATTCATTTGCTTGTAAAGCCCTTGGCGCTACATATGATGCTGAATCAGAAAGGGGGAGTGTCGAACAGCTCAGTAACTAAAAAGCCATTAATCCCTCGATCCCTTCCATTTCCTTGTATTTATCAATGATTGAATCTGCTGACAACATGACTTCCTTTATAGTGATGCTGATGTATTTTCCATTCGCCGATTCCTTCTTGGTTATGATTGAATCGTTTGAAAATTTCGACTCCACCAATGCGATCCTTTTATTGTCTGCCGGTATGATAAATTTAAACATATAAACCTGGGGCCAGTTCCCGATTTTATTCAACTCTTTCCGTAAGTTTTCGTAAGGGTCATTTTTATTCATTTAATGAAGATACTGAATAAACCAATTGTTGCTACTTTTGAACATCAATAAGAATCCATGGAAACATTCAAAATTAAAGGGACAACAATCACCTTGAACAGGTTATTAAAGCTG
This sequence comes from Bacteroidia bacterium, assembly GCA_035438225.1. Classification (GTDB taxonomy): domain Bacteria; phylum Bacteroidota; class Bacteroidia; order AKYH767-A; family 2013-40CM-41-45; genus JADKJP01. Next base: position 3,462 of record DAORHY010000247.1, on the reverse strand, counting down.
ATGGGCTGGTGTTCCAGTGGTGCAGAAGCAAATGCAATCATCGATGACGGACTGGTGAAGGTAAACGGAAGAGTAGAACTACGGAGAAGAAACAAACTGGAACCGGGCGCAAAAGTAGAGTTGGATGGACATTCTGTGATCATAGAATAAAAATACTCCCATCCTTCGAAATTTATTTGCTAAAATTCTTCTGCTATTGTGAACAGGTCCGGGGAACGAATACGGTTGTTGTTTTGAGAAATGATAGTACGATGCCGAACCACACCATTTCCGTTTAGAATTATGTAAAGTAAAGATGTCAAACAATTCCTGTTTTTCTGCTGGCCCTTCTGGTTCGGGATTTTTTCAGGGTTTTTAACTTCATCTGAACATTCATCATACTGTTTCAGGCAGCTAAACTCCCTTGTCCGGTAATTGGATTCTCTCTGCACGACATTCCAAATACAAAACTTGAGCATTATCATTTGAAATAAAATGAAACTGGATTAATTTTATAACATCTACTCAGGATAAAATCAAAAAGGCCATGAAAAATGTTGTATTTATTGTCCCTCCAGAATTATTCCGCGATGAAGAACTGTTTCGTCCTATGGAAATATTAAATAAATCCGGCATCCACACCGAAATTGCCAGTACAGCTGTAAAAACAATCACCGGCATGAAAGGTGTCCCTGTAACGTCCTCCAGAAAAATTAACCAAATTGATCCGGAGGATTATGAAATGTTTGTGGTTATCGGCGGCTCCGGAACCCAGACACACTTATGGAGACATCAGCCATTGCTGGATCTGCTCAGCAGGGCAGATAAAGCAGGTAAATTAATCGCCGGAATTTGTGCAGGAAGTGTTGTTCTTGCACATGCTGGATTATTAAATCATAAAAATGCTACAACATTTGCTGCAGTGAATTTTATCAACGAACTAAAAAATTCAGGTGCAGTTTATACACAAAATGAGGTCGAAGTATCGGGTAATATCATTACGGGAAGCGGCCCGGATGCAGCAAAGGAATTTGGCAAGGCTCTGGTATATGCCCTTGGGAATAAAAAAGATTATACCCACGAGAGCATTTCCATACCCTTGCATTCTCCATTTGATGACATCTAAGATTGTAACGGCCGGATTCATTGAGAAAGTACATTTGTTGTAATGTTTACCATTGCTCCAATTGTGTTTTTAACGAAAACTGAATCCGGCTGTTTATTTGTAAAAAAAATCAAACTGTTGGTGTTTAAAAATGCAACGTTTCCTGACGAAAAAAAAATCATCTGTATATCAACCTTTGGTATGACCCTTTCTCTGATACAAATTTTCTTTTAAATACGCATTATGACTTCCTTCCGTTGAATTGCTCTAGATCAGTTATTAATTATGAATAAGAATTTGAAAATTCAGCCGGGTCATCAGGCTGTTAATCAGATAGTCTATTCGATTGCTTTTAAAGTTCCCAACGTGGTGTTGTGTAAATAATTCTGTAATTGCCCGCTCAAAGTGCACTTCCTCCGTGTTATTTTCGACGAACCGAAAATCCGTCCGGAATGCAGAAAACTACTTTTAAAAGAATTGCCTTTTCCCTTCTTCTGATCACGCTGTGCCCAACCGCAAAAGGCGCTTTCCCGGATTCTTCGTTGTCAACACAAGCCTCCATTCTTGTCATCCCCTACAAACCTGCGATGCACCTTAGCGATGCCGATTTTGACATAGCTGAAGAATCCGAAATGGATCAGGGCGAAATTCGCTCCCGTTTCCGGGCTGGGCTGGTGAGATCGCTGAATAAACAATTTACTGAAATCTATGATATCCGCTTGCCGGAACAAGACTTTGTCGAACAGGACATGCGCGACATGGACCTGATTTATCATAGCCTGGCGTTTGAACAAGATATTATCTATCCCGTTCAATTTCCCCAAAAGGATTCGTCACTGATAAAAAAGAAACTCTTTCCGAAAAGCGATGGTAAAAACTACAAGCCAATTGATAAAAATTATATGAATGTCGTTGTGCGTGATCCCGCCCTGCTTCCGGAAATGGCAAAAAAGTACAACAACGACTATTTCATCTTTCTTAATGAAATCGACATCAAGACACATTTTGACGACTGTATCAACCTTGCTTTAAAAATCTATCAACGGGAAATAAAAGTGCATTACACAGTTTTTGATAAAAATGGCAAGCAGGTCTATGGCGATGCTGCCGTCGTTCAGTTTCCGTCAAATGAAAACCGTGTGGAAGAGATCGCAAAGCAGAATTTTCCGGCAATCTCTGATTATGTCCTTGAATCAATGAAGCATTTGCACCAGGAGAACAAGTGAAATCCGGCCGGAAAAAATCACACCGGATTTTTTGAAAATTATTCTTTCAGATCCAATTTATAAACGCTCAACCCGAGAGCGCTTTCCCTGATAATGGGCCTGTATCCTGCGGCTTCCCCCTGTTTCCAGCTCTCTCCTCCCCACACAAATAAATAGTGAATTCTATGTTCGTTTAATTCACGGCATTGTACTTCAAATGAATTTGATAATCCAAGCTGGCCGTAATAGTGTACCGGCAGAAATGAAGCAATAAAAAGAGAAGACGAATAATAATGCCTTACGGGTGAATCATTTTGCAAGGATGCGATATTCCCGTTCAAATGGTACTCATTCTTCAACTTTTGGCCAAAACTGTAGAGCAGTTTCTCTTCACGATAGACTATTGACATGGTTTCAATGGGATGGATGCAGGCTTTGCTTAACTCAAAAAAAGTAGTATCGATATCTTTTGTAAAAAGAACCTCTTTCACCGGGCGTTTTATCGCAATGATCAACAAGCATGCAAACACAACCTGAAGAATTCTTCTGTGCGTTCCGCTTTGAAAAATATTCTGAGCCATCCATGCGCTCAGCAGCAACATGATCCATGTGCAGACCCAGACGTATCGCGTGTGTACAAGAATTAAACTGTATCCTCCATAAATCATCAACAAAGTGAGCAACAACAACAATATTAATTTATTCTCGAACAATGCCCTGAATCCCCGGACGAAAAGAAACCCGGTAAAAAAAAGTAAAAAGAAAATGCCCGCCTGCCTGCGAAAATCAAAATAGTAAATCGTCAAAAGATTTCTTTTGATCAATTGAAAATAAACAGATCGGTCATCTTTATTTGAAAAGGGCCGAAGCGGTGTCAGTAAGAGGACGTCTCCGGGTGCTTCCCATGCGCTTGCAGACATTGAATCCGGAGGTGCCAGCAATCCTTCAGTTAGCACAGGAAGATGCATCACCTGGCCTGGAAGGGGAGCAACTTCCCGGGTCAGGTTGAAACTGGCAGCCTTGCTGATCGTCATTTGACCATACTTGAGGCTTAGAGGAAGTATCCAGACGGAACTGGCAAGCAAAAAAACCATCAGGGATATCAGCGCCTGTCTCCAGATCAACCGATCATGCTCCATGGAATACCGGAGGAGAGTAACGGAAATCAACAAT
>DAORHY010000246.1:0-5645 GCA_035438225.1 Bacteroidia bacterium | reverse complement strand
CCGATGAGTACGGAAGACGGCTCCCTTGTGATTACGTTCAACGGCGAGATTTACAATTTCTCCGAACTCAGGAATGAACTGATCCGGTGCGGACATTCCTTTGTATCCCGCACGGACACTGAAGTCGTACTGAAAGGCTACCTGGAATGGGGAGATGAAGTGTTCCGGAAATTAAACGGCATGTTTGCCCTTGCCATTTATGATAAACGCTCCGGGGAATTCACCATTGCACGAGACAGGTATGGTATCAAACCGGTGTATGTCTATCTCCGTCACGATAAAATTATTTTTGCATCCGAAATTAAAGCCATTCTTGTGCACCCGGAATATGCATTTGAAATTAACTATGAAGCATTAAACGAATACTTCACATTCCAGAATCTTTTTCGTTTCCACACATTATTCAAAGATATCCAGTTGCTCGCACCGGCGAGAATCCTCAAATTTAACCGGGAACTGAAAATGAAAGAGTGGTCCTACTGGGATTACAACTTCACGGATACGGATGAAACCATTGATGAAAAAACGGCGGAAGAGGAAACATTTCGTTTGTTCAGCCAGGCTGTGGAACGACAAATGGTCGCAGACGTACGTGTCGGTTGTTACCTCAGTGGCGGTATGGATTCCGGATCGATCACTTCCGTTGCAAGTTCACGCACCCCGAGGCTTGCCACATTTACCTGCGGCTTTGATATGTCAGCAACCACAGGCAGGGAAGCAAATTTCGACGAAAGACGGGACGCTGAAATCATGGCAAGTTTTTACAAAACGGAACATTACGAACAAGTCCTCAACAGCAGTGATCTCAGTTGGGCAATGCCCAAACTTGTTTACCACCTGGAGGATTTACGTGTCGGGATGAGCTATCCGAACTATTATATTTCCGGTCTTGCCAGCAAATTTGTAAAAGTATGTCTGAGTGGTGCAGGCGGTGATGAACTGTATGGAGGTTATCCGTGGAGGTATTACCGGGTGAGCAAGTCCCTGGACCGTGATCAGTACTTCCGGGAATATTACAGCTTCTGGCAGCGCCTCGTCAATGATGAAGACAAGAAACTGCTTTTCAATTCCGACATTTATTCCAAAACACAAAGCGGCAGGGACCCGTTTTCCGTTTTCAAGAACGTCTTCCTTTACAATGACAAACTCCAGTACGGATCGCCGGAAGACCATGTAAAGAACTCACTATACTTTGAAGCAAAAACTTTTCTTCCGGCATTATTTCTTGTCGGGGACAAACTGGCAATGGCGCATTCGATGGAAGAACGCTTTCCGTTTATGGACAATGATCTTGTCAATTTTGCACAGAAAATTCCAATTCGTCACAAACTCGGGAAATTTGATGAGATGTCGAGAATCGATGAGAATGACCTGGGGAAACTGAGGCGATATGAAATGCAATTCGATGACGGCAAAAATGTACTTCGCAAATCGATGTCCAGGATCCTTCCGCAGCAAATTCACCAGCGTAAAAAGCAAGGCTTTTCTGCCCCTGATGAATCCTGGTACCGTGGAGAAAACTTCCAATATGTTTCTTCACTGATCACGGATCCTACAAAATCAAGGCTGAGGGATATTGTCAATCCGGGATTCATCGAAAAAACACTGGACGAACATTGCAACAAGAATATTAATCACCGGTTGCTGATATGGTCCTTTATCTGCCTGGAATGGTGGCTGAGGCATTTTGTATATAACGAAACACAGGAAACAGCATGAATGCACTGATCACTGGAGCGAGCGGATTTATCGGCAGCCATCTGACAAATGCATTGCTGAGTGGTCAGGCGAATACCAATGTGTACACGCTCGATCGCACTGTTCGTGAAAAGATTTCCCCTGCACATCATCCCATCCCTGCCGACTTCTCAACGCCCTTCCTTTTACCCGATCACCTGCCTGTTCCGGATGTTGTTTTCCACCTTGCCCAATCCAGGCATTACAGAGAATTCCCGGGTCATGCACAGGACATCTACAAAGTAAATATTGAAACTACATTTCACCTGATTGATTGGTGCAAACGAAAAGGAGTAAAAAGATTTATCTACGCTTCCACAGGAAGTGTTTACAAACCCTCCACAGAATTACTCACTGAAGTCAGTGAAACAGAAGCCGGAAATTTTTATGCTGCATCCAAGCTGGCAGCTGAAAATTTACTGCGTCCTTATGGTGAGTGGACCAATGTATCTGTTGTCAGGTTATTCTCACCGTATGGCCCCGGACAAAAAAACATGCTCATTCCAAATGTTATCGCGCGTATTCTGGGCAATGAAGAAATTACCCTGAATCAAAATACCGGCTTGTATCTCAGCCCGGTTTACATCGATGATTGTGTTGAAATTCTGATACGGCTGGCAGAGACCGAACAAAGTAAATTCGCTATTTATAACCTGGGCGGTTCACAACAAACTACTCTCCGGGAAATTGTGAATATCATCGGCGCAGGTACAAATAAATCTCCGCGTGTAAGAATCACGGAAGGAAATGTGGTCAACATCAGTGCTGATTCGTCAAAAATTTATCGTCAAAGCAATTACCATCCAAAGTTCAATTTAACGGATGGATTAAAAAAGTGTTATCCATGAATAGAATAAACAATACGGCAGAAAGTTTTTTCAGTAAATGGAAAAACAATCCGGACCTCGCATTTTCAGAGACGCTGAGAGAAGGTTCTGATATTCGCAACTGGATCCTGAACCGCAATGGATTTCAAAATACCGGGGAACTGGAGTCTTTCCTGAAAAACAAACGACGGATACTTGATGCAGGCTGCGGCAACGGAAGGGTCACTGCATTGTTGCGAACTGCCGCACCGGCAGGGAGTGAAGTGGTGGGAATCGATCTTGTCGCAAGTGAAATTGCACAAAAAAACCTGGACGGAGCGGCCAATACTTTTTTCTTTCAGAAAGATCTGATGCACGATCTATCAGACCTTGGCACTTTTGATTTTATTTATTCTCAGGAAGTATTGCATCACACAGAAAATGCCCGTAGCTCATTTTTGAATCTCGTTCATATTCTGGAAAATGAGGGAGAAATTGCGATTTATGTCTATAAGAAAAAAGCACCCCTTCGGGAATATTCGGATGACTATATCCGGAATAAAATTGCCGGTCTTTCGTACGAGGAAGCGATGAAAACATGCGATGCAATCACCCGGTTCGGCCAGGAACTTCACAAACAGAACGTGAAGATCACTGTACCTGCCCTTGAGGTGATGGGAATCGAAGCCGGCGAATATGACGTGCAACGTTTTGTTTATCATTTCTTCTTCAAATGTTTCTGGAGCGACAGCATGAACTTCCATGATAATTCAGTCATCAATTTTGACTGGTATCACCCGCAAAACTGCAGCCGGCATACACTTGAAGAAGTCAGGGAATGGTTTTACGACGCAGGCCTGACAATCACGCATGAATTCACAGACTTTTACGGGATCACAGTGCGTGGCAAGAAAACACATACACACTGATCGTTTTGAAAGTCCTGGTTTTACCTTCGAATATTGCCTCCATGCCGGCCATTACGGTAGAGCGACTGCTCAAAGCAGGGATTGATGCGCGGGCACTTTTTATTGATTCCAATCCATACCAGGACAATAAAAATTTCGCCTCCTACCAACTCAAGAATTTACCCTATGGATTTCCGCAAAAAGTTTTTAACATCAGCAGATTCTACCGTGACACTGTGAAGGCTATCCGCTGGGCGGATGTTATTCATTGGTGCGGCACATTCAGTATTCCGTTACTAAAGATAACACTCCCGCTCATCCGGTATTACAACAAACCCTGCCTCGTGGAATGGGTTGGCAGCGACATCCGGATTCCTGAAGTTGAATTCCTTGACAATCCTTATTACAAGGCGATCTTTCATCATGGTTATGAATATGCGTATGAAAGCCTGGCACATTCCAGAAAAATTCAGACCCTGTATAAAAATGCAGGGTTTATTCCGCTGGTGTTTCCCGGTATGGAACAATACATTCTTCCGGATATTTTTCCGGAGTATACAAAGTACATTCAGCGGATTGATCTTGCTAAATATACACCGGAATATCCTTCACCAACGAATACAAAGCCTCTCATCGTGCATGCTCCGACCGCTCCGGTATGTAAAGGGACAAAATACATCGTTGAAGCGATTGATAAATTGAAACAGAAGTACGATCTGGAATTCATCCTGGTTCATAAATTCGATCGCCAAAAAGCATTGGAAACCATCCGTCGTTCCGACATTTTCATTGACCAATTAATTCTTGGAAGTTACGGGATGGCTACAATGGAAGCATTTGCTTTCGGAAAGCCGGTACTATGCTACATGAAACCATCGGTGACCGGCTGTTTTCCGGGCACTTCACCAATTATCAATGCGAATCCTGATACCGTGTATGAACGCATTGAAAATCTGCTCCTCCACCCGGAACTGCGTACTGCGAAAGGTACCGAAAGCAGGAAATATGCAGAGACTTACCACAACATAGATTCCGTTCTGGATCCATTGATTCATATTTACGAAGAAACGATCCGAAAAAAGATGAAGGATCGGGATTGAGGTGTTCGTTTTTTATTCAGAAAAAAATTTGTAAAAAACATCATCGGGTGATAGTCAGGATTCCCCGCTTTTCGAGAGTTGAACCTTTCAGGATGTAAACATAGACTCCCGCTTCAATCTGCCTGCCATCCAGAGTTCCGTCCCACGCTGTACCGGTTGCATCCTTTATTTCATAGACCTTTTGTCCCCATCGGTTGAAAATGACCAAGGAGTAAGTATCACAAGGACGAAAAATTTCAATTTTAAAAATATCATTTAAATGATCTGCGTTGGGTGTAAATGCATTCGGAATAAATACACTTTCTCCCAGGGGTGCTTCGTAGCGGGTAGCCTGAACGAATGTGTCGATACAAGCTGTTTCATTATTTACTTTCAGCACTACGTCAAATGTCCCGTCTGTTGAGTATTTGTGAACAGGCTCTTTCAACGAACTGGTATCGCCGTCGCCGAAATCCCAATGATAGATCACTGCATTATCAGTCACATCCGTAAAACTCACGTATCCGCTACAGGAATCCAGGAAAGTACGGAAGGATGCTTTTTTGAAACTCACAAAAAATACCTCATTTGTCAGTGTGTCTTTGCATCCATAGAGTGATGTTGCAATGAGTGTCACCGGAATTCGTCCCGACAATTGGTAGGTGTGCTGTGGAGATGCTGCATCCGCCTCTGTTCCATCTCCAAAATCCCACGAAAAGGCCGAAGCATTTGTTGAAAGATTCGTGAACGTCACTGTTGAATCGCATGTGGGAACCGATTCTATAAAACCAGCCTTGGGCAAAGGTGGAATGGTGACTGTAAATACATCAGAAGTATCCACACATCCGGAATCTGTGACAACTGTTCCCTGAACCATATAAGTTCCCGCCGCAGAATAGTGATGCACAGGGGATTCATTTTCTGAATAAAAAGCATCGCCAAAATCCCAGTGGTATCCGGCTGCATAACTTGATGTATTCGTAATGCTGATTTCCTGTTTGCATGTATCGAGTGTTGTTTCGAATTGTGCGATGGGAACCTGGAGTACTGAAATTGTTTTTTTCAACGTATCCTGACATGCGGAATCGGTGGAAGTTATCAGCTGAACATCGTAT
>DAORHY010000245.1:0-5661 GCA_035438225.1 Bacteroidia bacterium | reverse complement strand
GGCCATCGGAATCATTGGAAGACTGGTTCCGGTTAAAAACCATACGCTCCTTTTGCGTGCTGCTGAACGTGTACTGAAAAAAACCAACAAAAAGGTTCGCTTTTTTCTTATTGGGGACGGTGAAGAAAGGGCGCATTTACTGAATCTGTGTAATGAATTAAATCTGGATCACACCTATTTCATTCAACACCCGAGGAAAGCCGCCATTACTTTTTGCAGCTGGATTCACGAAGTGGATGTCGTAGTTGCGGGATTGGATGTTGTCGCACTGACATCATTGAACGAAGGAACTCCCGTAAGCCTGATTGAAGCTCAGGCCGGGAACAAGCCCATCATCACGACTGATGTGGGCGGGATCGAGAATATTGTGGCTTCGGGTACGACAGCGCTTCTGGTCGGGAACAATGACCTGGACCGCTTCACCGACGGGTTGTTTCGGATCATTGAAGACACTGAATTCCGTAAATGTTTATCGGAGCATGGCTGGGAGCTGGTGAAGGAACGTTTCCATTATACGCGCCTGGTTCATGAAATGAAAGGGCTCTATTACGATTTATTGGCAGCAGTCAACAAATGACAGTCAGGGGCATAATTTTCTGGGAAATTCGCGAATAAATCATATTTTTGCAGACATTATCATCACATGCGGAACCTACTTTTTATTTGTGTGCTGGGGCTTTTATTCAGTTGCCGGTCTCTGGCGCCTAACCGAATGTTTCAGACCCCGAAGGACTTTGAATTTGCGAAGGATACCGCCGCTGAAAATCCTAAAACAACCTACCTGATTCAGCCTTATGACAAGCTGGAACTGCACATTTACAGCAATGACGGGTTCCGGCTGGTTGACATCACTCAGAACACCATGAATTCCACCAACCTGTATGAGAATTTCTCGTACATCGTGGATGAATCCGGCGAGATAAAATTTCCGATTATTGGCTATGTGAATCTGAAAGGGATGACCGTTCGTCAGGCGCAGGAAATGCTGGAGACTAAATATGCAAAATATTATCACGATCCTTTTGTTATCCTTCGGGTGACAAACAGGCACGTGCTGATTTTCCAGGGAGACAATGGACGCGGTGTGCTTGTGAATCTCCAGAATGATAACACCAGTTTATTCGAAGCACTGGCGCTTGCCGGGGGACTCACGGAAAACAGCAAGTCTTACCGTATCAAAATTGTACGTGGAAACCTGCACGACCCGCAGATCTACAAAGCAGATGTATATACACTGGAAGGTCTGAAAGATTCGGAATTACGTGTATTGAGCAATGACATCATTTACATTGAAGCGGCACCCAATTATAAGCAAAGGGTTTTCCAGCAAATCACACCTATCGTTGGAATTCTTACCGCAGTTTTACTCGTTTTGAATTTGGTGAACAACTAATCGATGGGAAGAAAAAAAATATCGAATCTGAATGAAGAGTTTGATTTGAAATTGTTCGCCATCATTGCGCGAAAGAATTTCTACCTGCTGTTCATCAATATAACCATTTTTCTTACCCTCTCCTACCTCTACCTGCGGTATACCCATCCTGTTTATCAATCGGAAACAATCCTGAAAATCGGAACGGTGAACAACGCCAATGCAGTTCTGAACATTCCGAACAACCAGTTCATGGACGCGATGGGATCCGGTAATCAGCTGGCCGGAGATATCGAACTCCTTCGTTCCAGGGTGATGGTCGCAAGGGTGATCTCCAGAATGGAGATGGATGTGAGTTATTATTCACACGGCACTGTGCTCGACAATGAGATGTATAAAAACACTCCATTTGTCATTGAATACCAGATCCAGGATTCGGGATTGCTGGACACTCCTTTTATCCTGCACTTTGATTCCGAGAAAAAATTCCAGGTCCGTTACTCCTGGGAAGATCAGGATGTGAACCGGACGGGCAACATTGGTGAATGGAATGCTTACCCGGGAATCCGGCTGAAAGTCAAGATTGCAAATTATTCCGTCATCCTCCGTCAGCAAAAGAAGATCAGCGACGATCCGTACTATTTTATCATCAACAATAAAGAGACACTGATCGAACGCTATTTCCAGTATGTTTCCGTGGTACTTCTCAATCCGAGTGCGCAAACCATACGGATTTCGTTCAAAGACAACAATGCCAACAAAGCCGCTGATTTTGTAAATACCATGGCGGAAGAGTACGATGAATACGACAAAGAGCGGAAATCGGAAGGATCAAACAAATCCCTGGGTTTCATCAATGAAACCATTCAATCCATCGACAATGAACTGAAGATCTCTGAAATTTCACTTGAGCTTTTCAAAAAGGAGAATAAGATCATTGATCCGGCAAGAAATGCAGACGATGTACTGGAACACATTCATTCCATGATCGATCAGCGCGTAGCCATCCAACTCGAAATGGCCGTCCTGGACCGGTTGGAGAAGGATATTGTCACCAATGATAAACTTGAAAATCTACTTCCGCTCCTTGCGGGAACGTACACTGATAACCTGATTCAGAATCTCGTAGAAAAAATCCAGCTGCTGGAAGATAAAAAATCGAACCTGGGCTTTATGGCAACAGCTGACAATGCGGCCATGAAATCGCTGGACAATGACATTGAAAACCAGCGAAAGATCCTGATCAAATCAATGTCGAATGCAAAATTTTCGCTTGCAGAAAAAATCAAGTCCATTGATCAGCGCATTGCTGAATTTGAATTGGGATTTATGAAATTACCGGGAAAAGAAGCGGAAATGACCCGCCTGCAGCGGTCTTACGAAGTGAACCAGAAATTTTACCAGTTGCTTCTTGAAAAGAAGGTCGAATTCTCCATTACCAAAGCCGGGGTGGTTACCAACAACATCATCCTTCAACGGGGAAAAACACCGAATGAAGCCCTCTCACCGAACCGCAGGCTCATCATTGCCGGAAGTATGCTCCTCGGATTTATCATTAGTTTTCTGATCATCTTTGTGCGTTATCTTTTCTACAATGAAATTATGTCGCTGGATGAAATTAACCAGTACACTGACGCATCTTTGCTCGGGATCATTCCGAAGTACAAAAGTGAAATTCCTGTGTCGCAGTTGCTGGTGGACAAGAATCCGAAATCCGCCATCTCTGAATCCTTTCGTTCGGTTCGGACCAATCTTCAGTTTATTTCCAATGAACCCGGCGCAAAAGTTATTGCGATCACCTCCACTATTTCCGGGGAAGGAAAAACTTTTGTAGCCATCAACCTTGCCGGCGTAATTGCCTTTTCAGAAAAGCGTGTCATGATCATTGACCTTGACATGCGGAAACCAAAGATCCACCTGGGATTCAATGTTGAAAATGTCAGGGGGATGAGTACCATCCTGATCGGGAAAGACAATCCTGAAAACTGTATCAACAAAAGCAATCTGAAAAATCTCGACTTCATCACTGCCGGACCGATTCCGCCTAACCCTTCAGAATTGATCCTCAGCAAGCGTATGAACGAACTCATCGACTACCTGAAAAACAGTTATGATGTGGTGATCATTGATACGCCACCGGTAGGAATTGTAACGGATGGCGTTGAAATTATTCAGAATGCTGATTATCCGATTTACATCATCCGTGCCCAATATTCCAAACGGATGTTCATTCAAAATCTGAATAAGCTCATCGATGAAAATAAAATCAAGATGGCTGTGGTACTGAACGGAGTTGAAATGTCCAGGTTTAAGTATGGGTACGGTTATGGTTACGGATATGGGTATGGCTATGGCTACGGTTATGGTTATTATGATGACGAAGCCAAAAAACACATGTCACGCTGGGATCGGTTCAAGTTGCGCATGAAAGGAAACTAAAGGGAAGCACAATGAAATTTACTCCCACTCCACTTTCCGGGCTCATCCTGATCGAACCCGACATTTTTCGCGATGACAGAGGAACCTTTCTGGAGTCCTATAATAAGGATCAGTTTCTCACAGCTGGCATTGACGTTGATTTCATTCAAGACAATCAATCGGTCAGCAAGCTGCACGTTGTCCGCGGGCTCCACTTTCAAAATCCCCCGTATGCACAGGGAAAGCTGGTCAGGGTTGTGAAAGGAAGAGTGCTGGATGTAGCCGTGGACATCCGGCCGGGTTCAGCGACGTTTGGCAGGCACTACAGCCTTGAATTAAATTCAATAGACCAGAAAATGCTATGGATTCCACCGGGATTTGCACATGGTTTCTCAGTACTTGAAGAAGATTCAGTATTTTGCTATAAAGTAACGACACTTTACAGCAAAGAACATGAGCGCGGTATACGCTTTGATGATCCGGAATTGAATATCAACTGGCGAGTTCCAAATCCGGTGGTTTCAGAAAAAGACAAAATCCTGCCGACATTCAAAGAATACCTCCATTACGTCCATTCGTAAAGACAACGGATGATTTCCGGTCAATCGCCCATTGAAACATACCCGTCACCAATGTGCTTTGCCCCGCGACTCAAATTTTCTAATTTTGCAATTCAACCAGGACCCTTTACTTCACCCCCGCAACAATGAATCCATCCAGCCATTACCTCATCACCGTTTATGGCTTGTTTTTCATGGTCTCGATAATCTTCTCGTTTCTTATCAATCGCTTGTTTCTGAAGTTTGTCAGAACCCTGGGAATCAGAAACCAGGACGATACCGTTATTCGTTGGGGAACCCAATCCAAACCTGCAGTTGGAGGTTTTTCATTTTACATCATTTACCTTTTATCGGTAATCACCTATTCCATTTTCTTTGACAGCAACCAGGTATTCCTGAGCAAAGAATTCATCGGCATTTTACTGGCAACAATGCTGGGTTTTCTATTGGGCCTTGCGGATGACGCATACAATACGAAACCTTTCCTGAAATTTTTAACACAGGTGACCTGTGCTGTCATTCTCATGGTCACCGGAACAGAAATCACCCTGTCCTATGTTGAACCGGTGAATTATGTGATTACAATTTTCTGGGTAGTCGGCATAATGAATTCACTCAACATGCTTGACAATATGGATGCGATCACCACAACAGTATCCGTATCCATTATTCTTTCCGCATTAACGGTAATGATTTTTCACCAGGAATTCGCAAGTGTTTATTTTATGATCCTGATTGGAGTCATGGCGGCTTTGATCGGGTTTCTCTATTTCAACTGGCATCCTTCCAAAATGTATATGGGCGATACGGGCAGCCAGTTCCTGGGTGTCTTTCTAGCAGCGATCGGAATTAAATATTTATGGAACGCAGAACCACCTTCCGGCGACCTCATCAGTGCCCGCAATTTATTGCTTCCGCTGATTGTATTTATCATGCCCATTATTGACACTACGACGGTGGTCATTAACCGGCTGATGAAAGGCCACAGCCCCTTTATCGGCGGAAAGGATCATACCACACATGCGCTTGCTTACCTGGGCCTCAGTGACCGGCAGGTGGCCATGGTTTTCTGGTTCATCACGCTTGTTTCATTGTTGCTGGTGATCATCATTGAAAAATACCTTCGTGACTGGACACATACCTATACAACAATTTTCTCGGTATGCATTGTTGTCATGTTTTCCTTATTTTTTTATGCGGCACGGACAGTCAAACGCGGAAAAGAAAACGCCTGAATTCCGGGAAGGAAAATACTCAATCCGGAAGTTCCTTTCATCCATTCATTTGGTCCAGAAAATCTGATAATTTTTT
>DAORHY010000244.1:0-5715 GCA_035438225.1 Bacteroidia bacterium | reverse complement strand
TTATCGTAATTCTCTTCTGATTTCTGAAAATCTTTTAGTTCCTGATAGGTATCGCCCAGACTGGCATAAAACTGGACTTCAAGGTTTTTGTTGTCTACCACCATTTTTACTCCGGACTGGAAAGCAGTTGCAGCCTCTACGTATTTTTTCTTTTGCGAATAGGCTACGCCATTCAGGTAATATACCTCCGGCTGATCGGGGAACAGAGTCATCGCTTCTTCGCTTTCAACCAACAATGAATCCCAGGCTTGCAATTGCGCCTCGAGGTACATGATTTGGCGGTAGACGATAAATTCTTTGGATCCAAGGTCTCTGGCTGTTTTAAACTCGGCCAGAGCTTCCGTTGTTTTTTTATCCTGATACAAAAAATCTCCATACACAGCATGTGCACGAGATTCATTCGGGTGAGCTTCAATCAGTAGTCTGCACATTTCAAGTGCCTGGTCCTTCAGCTCCGGATGAAGTTCCACCAGGGCATAGTAGGAACTGAGGATGCTCAACTTGGTTTCGATGTCGAGATCTTTGTTCTGAAATGCTTTTTTCAGTTCTGCTACAGATTTTTCCTTTTCTCCATTGTTGCGGTAATAATCTGCAAGGGACAGATGAATAAAGGGATTTTCAGGATCGATCTGCAGAATCTTGTTATAAGTTTCCAGTGCTTTTTCTTTCTGCCCCATTGACTGGTAAAGTTCCGCCAGCATGCCGTACGATTGCGCATCTGCCGGGTTGTAGTCAATGAGTTTTTGCAGTTCAACAACGGCCTTGTCGTTCTTATTCATCCGCTGATACAAGCGGGCTTTCTGCATGCTGATCTCTTTGCTGACGCCTGTTTTGGCTTCCAGTTTGTCATATACTTTGATTGCTTCTGCCGGCTTTTCAGCATACAACAAAGCGGACGCCCACTCGTAATAATAGTCAACACGATCCGGGTATGCCGAGACGAGCTTTTCGAGGACGTCAGCCGATTCGTCAAATTTTTTATTCTTCTGAAGAATATCGGCATAGGACAAAGTATACCAGGGATTCGAAGGATCGATCTGGTATGCACTTTTGCTGAAAAACAAAGCGTCACTGTACTTTTTCTGTTCTGCATATATATTGGCCAGCTCGTACATCGCTGCGGCATTACTGCCGTCTTTCCGGATGACTTCTGCAAAAAGATCCGCGGCATTATTGAAATTGCCCAACAGTTTTTCTTTGTTCGCATTGAAGAACAAATAAGTGACTTCTGCCCGCTGGCTGTCGCTCAGGGTACTTTTGGAAACCCTGGAGGTGGAAGTAGTGGTTTGAGTACTCTTGCATCCTGAAATTAACAGGGCAGAAAGTGCTATCAGTACAAAATTTCGGTTCATGGACGGGAGATCATCCGTACCTGGTCCTTCCGGTATTTTCTGCTCACAGGCTTGAGAACAGGATTGCTGCAGGGCAGGCGCTGGAATTAGTTATGGGTAGAGTAATCGCTAAGACTTAATTGCTCCGGAGTGTTGTTGTACTCCGCGAAATGCCCGATCATGGAGTTATCAAGCACTGTATTGCGGATTTTAGTATTGGTTTGAATGATGCAGTTTTTGATAACAGAAGATTCAACTTTTGAATTGGCTCCGATGGAGACATGAGGCCCGACAACAGCATTCTTCAGTTCTACATTCTCTCCGATGAAACACGGCTGAATGATGACAGAATTTTCGGATTTCACTGTTTTGGAAATCATTTTTTCATTCTGGTGAATTTCAAGAACACGTTTGTTGGTGTACACTGTCGCGTCTTTATTTCCGCAATCCAGCCATTCATCAACTTTGCCGGGGACAAAACGTGTTCCTTTCTGCTTCATATTCTCCAGCGCATTGGTGAGCTGGTATTCTCCTTTTTCCTTGATGTTGTTGTCGATGAGGTATTGCATTTCCTTACGCAAATAATCGCCGTCTTTGAAATAATAGATCCCGATGATGGCAAGATCCGATACAAAGGTCTGCGGTTTCTCAACAAAATCCGTAATGGTGCCGGAATCATTGACTTTCACAACACCAAACATGCGCGGGTCATCGATGCGATTCACCCAGATCACACCGTCCTCGTTTTCGTCGATGGTAAAATCAGCACGAAACAATGTATCTGCGAAAGCCACAATCACTTTCCCTTTTAACGCAGACCGGGCACACAATATTGCATGCGCAGTTCCAAGCGGTTCGTCCTGATAATGAATTGTACCCTTCGCACCCAGACTGCCCGCGATGGCCACCAGTTGATCTTCGACTTCCTTCCCGAAATCCCCAATTACAAAAGCGATTTCTTCGACTTTTTCTTTGCAAATTTTAGTGATGTCTTCCACCAGCCATTGTACAATCGGCTTGCCGGCAACAGGAATCAATGGTTTTGGTACTGTCAATGTATGTGGCCGCATCCTTTTCCCCATTCCAGCCATCGGGACGATTATTCTCATTGAATTGGTATTAGGTATTAGGTATTAGGTATTAGGTATTAAGTACCAGGTAAATAGTTAAATTGTTTCTCTTAAATTTATTTGACTACAGACTACAGACTACAGACTACTGACTACTGACTACTGACTACTGACTACTAACCACAAACTACCTCCCTCCCGTCGACCCAAACCCTCCGGTTCCACGTCCGCTTTCTGCCAGTTCGCTCACTTGTTCCCAGCTTACCTGTTCGTGCCGTGCGATGACCAGTTGTGCAATCCGTTCGCCATTTTCGATCGCGAAAGGTTCGTTGCTCAGATTAACGAGAATGACTTTAATCTCCCCACGGTAATCTGCATCGATGGTTCCCGGTGAATTGAGTACGGTAACGCCTTTCTTTGCTGCCAGTCCGCTGCGTGGTCTGACCTGAGCTTCAAAACCAACAGGCAATTCAATGAACAAGCCCGTTGGTACGAGCGTGCGCTCAAGGGGTTTCAAAACTACGGGGGAAATTAAATTCGCTCTCAGATCCATTCCTGCCGCATGTGCAGTTTCATAAGAAGGCAATGGATGGGCAGATTGGTTGATGATACGAATGTTCATGCTTTTTCTGAAAATACAATAGGCCTTCTTCCGGAAATTTTTTCCTCCGGAAAGGGTCTATTTCACCCTGCGAAGGTAACCAATTTTCTTCCTTTCAAAGACCCAGATCAGAGTCAGCCAGCTCAGCATTAATAACGTGTTAATCAATAAGATAGATAATGTTTCGCCATGGAAAAATGTGCCCACGTACAAACTTATCACATAAATAATGACCGCTGAGCCAATTGATGTTGCAAAGGATTTAAGGTCGTAAGGAACAGGATAATGTCTTTGTCCATAGAGATAGGAAACAATCATCATGGATGCATAACAAATGAAAGTGGCCCAGGCTGCGCCATAGAAACCCATGACAGGGATGAGCAGGAAATTAAACAAAAGGGTGATTACCGCACCAAAGATGGAAAACCAGGCGCCCCAGCGGGTTTTTGATGTGACCTTGTACCAAATGGAAAGATTGAGATAGACGCCAAGGAAAAGATTAGCCAGCAATAATACAGGAACAATTCCCAGCCCGCTTCGGTATTCATCACCGATAAAATATTTTACGATATCAAGATACAGCAAAATTCCCAGGAAAACGAACGAACAAAACAGGGTAAAGAAATACATTACCCTTGCATAAATTTTTTGTGTATCTTCTTTCCCGGCCTGGCTAAAGAAAAACGGATCGGCAGCATAACGAAAGGTCTGCACTACCAACGTCATCAGCATCGACAGCTTGTAACAGGCTCCGTAAACACCGAGCTGGGTAACCGCCTGTGATTTGTCGGCGAGTAGATAGGGCAAAAGAATCCTGTCAAATGTTTCATTCACCATTCCCGCATATCCAGCGATCATTAAGGGGAATGAATAAATAATCATTTGCTTCCACAACTTAGCATCAAAGGCAAAACTGATTCCGAAGATTTCGGGAGAAAGCGCGATGAGAGTGAGAAAACTGGAAATGAATTGAGATAAAAAAACATAGCCGATACCAAATTGAGGATCATAGATCGATTGCACCCAGGTATTTCCGGAAGCGATAGCCTTTGGGCACCAAACCAGGAAAAACAAATTGAGCCCTACATTCACCAGAATGCTGAACAATCGGATGAAAGCAAAGCGTTTTGCTTTGTTCTCCATTCTTAATCTCGCAAAAGGAATGGTAGAGATTGCATCGAAGGCCAGTATCCCGGCAAACCAGGAGATGTAAAGCGGAGTGTTTTTGCTCTGACTATCTACGGCAGTGATCAGTCCGGATAAAGGCCCGGAGAATCCGACAATAATTAATCCGAGAACAAGCGAACTGATGACTATCGAAATCAAGGATGTCGAATACACTTTTGGATTCCCGTTCTCGGACTGAAAAAACCGGAAGTAAGCGGTCTCCATTCCATAGGTAAACAAAACGTTCAGAAAAGAAACATAGGCAAACAGCTGTGTGACTTCACCGTATTCCCCCGCATGAAAAACTCTTGTGTACAGTGGAACAAGCAGAAAATTCAAAAAACGCCCCAGAATCGAGCTAAGCCCGTATGTAGCAGTTTGTCCGGCGAGTTTTTTAAGTAAGCTCAATGAATTTTGGATTTTAGATTGTTGATTGTTGATTTTGCATTGGGTTATTGAGCTAGTTGTATAAAAGAAAAAACATAGTAATTAATACTTTAGACCAGATCCGGAATAATATTACACCAATCTACAATCAACAATCTGCAATCAGCAATCAAAGAAACTCATTCCCTCACCTCAACACACTGAAATCGCTGAAATTTTTCAATGGCAACTCGTGGATATCTATGTGGCTGACTTTCGCCCGAGGCGGGCCCTGGTGGCACCAGCTTACAAATGCGCCCAGAGTTTCCGCTTCACCGGTTGCTTCAATGATGACCGTTGAATCCTCATGATTCCGAACCGTGCCGACAATTCCCAGTTCAATTGCCTTTTCCCGTGTATGCTTTCTGAAAAACACACCTTGCACAAGGCCGTGGACTTTAATTTGAATACTTTTCATCAGAATATCAGGCTAAGCAAATTTATTGATTTCCCGTATAAGCTTTAAGGATTAAGGTCGTGTTTACATTTCCTTCAAGAGGAAACACCAATTATTGACTTTAAATTTGGGAAATCCTCCGATTGTATTTACATTGTATTGTTTTTTTATCATTTTTACTATTATCAATCAATTCTACCATGAAAAATCAAATCAAATCAAATTTTTTCTTTTGATCGTTGTTCAAATTATTAATTTCTCAGGGTGGCTTCATGGCCAATGCCCCCCTAATACTAGTGCTGTATATTTGTCTGGCATCATTAATTCAGGTGGACCTTACATTTACAACAGCGATGTAATCATCGCATCCGGAACTTACCTTGATCTCCAGGGAGTAACCTTTGTATTTAATGAAGGTCGAAAATTAATTGTAGAGCCAAATGCGTCTCTGACCACTGATAACGTTCATTTTGAAAATGGCTGCATTAAAATGTGGCGAGGAATAGAACTTCAAAATTCTGCATCTGCAAAAATTAATAATACAACGATTGACAATGCCGAATACGGAGTTCAAGTTAGTAATAAAACATGGCTTACAGTCTCAGATTGCATATTTAACAAAAATTATGTTGGAATATACATTGAGCCATTCCCCGGCATACATACACTAGGGAGCCTCTAAAAACCTCGTGTAAAAATTCATGAATAATATTTCCAGATGAT
>DAORHY010000243.1:0-5759 GCA_035438225.1 Bacteroidia bacterium | reverse complement strand
GCAAATGTTGGAAAATAATAAGCTGAAGGGTCCGAATATGCTGCAGGAGCTATCATCGAGCGGATTCCCATTTGCATCCACTGCTATTCGCGGATGTTCATTTCCGAATGAGGAAGGTGCAACATCTACACCTGCATTCCATTGTATGGAAAACTGTGCGTGGGAGAAACCGCCCACACAACAAAAAATGAAAACAAACAAATAGCGGTTCATGACAGTATGCTAATAATGTATGGTGAAAATGAGAATTAAGTTCCGAGACAGGCCAATCTCCGGAATTTTTTACCGAATCACATTCAGTCTGGCCCTGTACCAATCATTCCCTTCATTTAGAATCAATAAATACAATCCGGATTTTAATCCGGGAAATTGCATTTCAAATGGTTCCCTGAAAATAGAAATTTCATCTGCTGAAATCACTTTCCCATGCGCATCTACCAGTAGATACGCCATTTTTCCGGAATTATTTCCCGGCAGCTCAATTGAAAATTGACCGCAAGAAGGATTGGGATAAACCCTCAACATTTCCATCTTTCCCGGCTCCCGTATTTCTGATACGAAGTATTCATATGCACCGATATCCGGATTTACCGCATCCCGGGGATTTCCGTCAATGTCTGTGGTAATGCCTGCCAGCGGAGTTCCGCGATTATCCAATGCAGGATTGGCTGGATGTAAATCGTACACTGCTGAAAATTGCGGATCGATGGACATGCTGTTTGCATCCTGAATGCTGGCACTCTGCCAGTCGCTGAGTGCAGGATAAAAAACCACTGCAGATGTTCCTTTTATCGCCACGTTACCGGAAGGAACCCAGAAATCATTGTAATCACTATTGAAGGAGGTGGTCACTGCTGATGTATTCCCAAGTTTTAATGCTGCACGTATTCCTGTTCCCGGCTTGGTGATACTGATGAGGTTGTTCCGGAGGACCGTGTTTGTATTTGATAATTCTTCGCTGATGCCAATAAAATTTCCGGTAGCCGTTGCGGAATCATCAATTGCTATGGTGTTGTAATAAATTTCCGGAGCGGTGGAAGAAGACCGGACTTCGATACCGGTAAAATTTCCGGAGGTCAGTGCAACGTAATCGATTGCATTGTTGACTACTTTGTGTCCCGTTCCGTTGAAAAGGTAAATTCCCCGGATTGTTTGCGAACCATTGTTTTGCTGGTTCACACGGATTGTATTTCCCTCGATCATTGCATTGCGGTTCGCATTCTGGGCAATCTGAATGGCATTCGCTGCAGACACAATATTTGCATTTTTTTCCAGGAGATTTCCTAGGATATGAACACTATCGGTTTCACGAATATAAATTCCATTGTCGGCAAAATCAGTAATGGAGTTTCCGGAGATCTCAATCCGGGTGGCAAGGCTGACTGCATCACCGTATACGGAAACGCCATATCCCCCACTTTCAATGGAATTGTTTGAGATCAGAATGTTGTCAAAATTACCCGGATCAAGAATACTGGTAAGTGAACCGGAAGCAACAATCCCTCCATGCAATGTACTGGTGGAAGCCATGACGATAGTATTATTTACAATATTCAGATGGCTTCCGGAATTATAAATGTGAATGCCATAAAAACCACCGGTAGACGATGCGCTGTAATAAACTCTCAATCCATTAATCGTCATCCAGGAGACATCTTGGAGCCGGATCACATGGCGGTCCGTGCTTGTAGTGACCGCTTCGATCGTGGCGACATTGCCGTTAATCGTGACCGTAGCATTCGGACCCGCACCCGGTATAGTATGAAAAGTAACCTGTTCAGTATATACATTCGCCGGATCAACGGCAGCAATGACATTGCCGGAAACGCCATCTGAACTCAGCCGGGACGCAAAATCATTGAAGGATGCGAAATTCGTTCCTGCAGTTGGCTGCGATTGATCAATTGTATAATTTCCGGATAAAGGCTGAGCGGTTGCCCTGCCCAAACCAAGCACCACAGAAATAATGAATAAAAAACAGGCCGTTTTGGATTTCATAACAATACCATTTGAAAACCAAAGATAAACAATCCATTAAACGATACGTTTCTGTTTTTCGGCACAAGAATTTACTGAAAATTTCCCCGGGAAATTATCTGCCCGGGGCAGTCTCAGCCGGGGATTTCAGGCACTTTCCTCATTCACAATTTATCTTACATTTGCGGTCAATTTTACACGCATGCCGAAAATTACTGCAGCGATAACCGCAATCGGAGGCTATGTTCCGGACTACGTCCTGAACAATGCTGAATTGGAAAAAATGGTGGACACGACGGATGAGTGGATCACGTCGCGAACCGGCATCAAAGAACGCAGAATCCTCAAAGGTGCGGGCCTTGGCTCCTCGGATCTCGGAGCACCGGCGGTTCAGGAGTTGCTTCGAAGAAAAGGAATGGATGCTTCGGAAATTGAACTTCTGATTTGTGCAACCACTACACCGGATTATGTTTTTCCTGCAACAGCAAATATTATTTGTGATAAGGTCGGTGCGCGAAACGCATTTGGTTACGACATCTCTGCCGCTTGTTCCGGATTTCTGTATGCACTCGTTACGGGTTCAAAATTTATTGAGTCAGGGCAATACAAAAAAGTCATCGTTGTTGGAGCCGACAAAATGTCGAGTATAGTGGATTATACCGACCGCACGACCTGTGTGCTCTTCGGAGATGGCGCCGGAGCAGTGTTACTTGAACCAAACACCGAAGGCTATGGCGTCAGGGATTCTATCCTACGGAGCGATGGTTCCGGACGTCAGTACCTTCACCAAAAAGCAGGCGGATCGGTAAAGCCCCCGAGTCATAAAACAATTGATGCCAGGGAACATTTTGTTTTCCAGGACGGTCAGCCGGTTTTTAAGGCCGCTGTAACCTATATGGCGGATGTTTCTGCTGAAATCATGGAGAGAAACCATCTGAAATCAGAAGATGTTGCATGGCTGGTTCCGCACCAGGCCAACAAACGTATCATTGACGCTACGGCCAGACGGATGGGCGTTGGCCATGAAAAAGTGATGCTCAATATTGAGCGTTACGGAAACACCACCAGTGGAACCATTCCATTGTGTCTTTGGGACTATGAAAAGCAATTGAAAAAAGGTGACAACCTGATCCTGGCCGCTTTTGGCGGAGGATTTACCTGGGGAAGTATTTGGGTGAAATGGGGATTCTGAATTGATAATTGCAGATTTTGGATTGCAGATTTTGCCGCGGCGATGAAACGTGAGCACCACAACCCTTCTCCACACTGAATTCACCCGGTCTGCACCACCCGGTGTTTTTTATCCCAATTTCATTGGATTCCCATCATAGAACCATCATTCCCTCCATTTATACTATCATTTGCCTGTTCTTATGTCTAAATAGTCCACTTTTCATTCGAATTAATGCTGTTTTTCGACAGGTATTTTTGACTTTTTTTGGAATTTAACGTAGGTTTGAATTTCCTTGTCCGGTTCCACCTCCCGGCAAATGGAAAATGGTTATTCAACCGCCACACATGAAGCAGAAAAAAACTCCGGCTGCAAAGCCGCAACCACAACCCAGCGCAGAATCTATGAACATCAAAGACATTGAAAGTCTGATCAAATTTGTCCAGAGCAGTGGTGTCAGTGAAGTCAGCCTTGAACAAAAGGATTTCAAAATCACAATCAAGACCACACATGGTGCAGTACTGAATGCCGTTCCGGTAACTCCGACACATCACGTTGTTCATGCTCCGGTTCATTCGCATGCACCGGTAGCGGCCCCCGTTCCAACAACGGCACCGCCGGCAGAAAAAGCCGTTGCTGCTGAATCTTCAAATTACATCACAATCAAATCACCCATGATCGGCACCTTTTACCGGACCCCTTCTCCTGACAAGCCGGTATTTGTTAATGTAGGTGATGAAATTAAACCGGGAAAGGTCCTGTGCATCATTGAAGCAATGAAATTATTCAATGAAATTGAATCGGAAGTCGGAGGGCGCATTGTGAAAGTGCTTGTCGATAATGCAACGCCTGTTGAATACGATCAGCCATTGTTCCTGGTAGATCCATCCTGACAGCACAGATGACACTTGAATCATTCAATCTCCGGAATTCATTCCCGGAACTGTTTTACAATCCTGCTTCACCATGTTTAAAAAGATATTGATCGCCAACCGCGGCGAGATTGCTCTCCGTATTATTCGCACCTGCAAGGAAATGGGCATTAACACCGTGGCTGTATACAGCACTGCTGACCGGGAAAGCCTGCATGTCCGGTTTGCAGACGAAGCAGTTTGTATCGGTCCGCCACCCAGCCGTGATTCCTATCTCAATATTCCCCGGATCATGGCTGCCGCTGAAATTACAAATTCAGATGCCATACACCCGGGATACGGTTTTTTATCGGAGAATTCTAAGTTCAGTGCAATCTGTGCTGAACATGGGGTGAAATTCATTGGAGCAACACCCGATCAGATTGATCAGATGGGTGACAAATCCAACGCCAAAGAAACCATGAAGAAAGCCGGTGTTCCAACAATACCGGGAAGTGAGGGCCTGCTATCCGATTTAAAAACCGGATTAAAAATTGCGAAACAAATCGGCTATCCTGTAATTCTGAAAGCTACGGCAGGCGGTGGCGGACGTGGAATGCGCATTGTCTGGAAGCCAGAAGATTTTGAAATTGCATGGGAATCGGCCCGTCAGGAGGCCGGCGCCGCATTTGGAAATGACGGCATGTACCTTGAAAAATACATTGAAGAGCCCCGCCATATTGAAATACAGATTGCAGGTGATCAATACGGGAAAGCATGCCATCTCAGTGAACGCGACTGCTCCATTCAGCGCCGTCACCAAAAGCTGATGGAAGAAACGCCTTCCCCTTTCATGACTGCAGAACTTCGTGACAAAATGGGTGAGGCAGCAATCGCTGCTGCTCTTGCTGTTCAGTATGAAGGAGTAGGCACTGTTGAGTTTCTTGTCGACAAACACCGCAATTTCTATTTTATGGAAATGAATACGCGGATCCAGGTGGAACATCCGATTACGGAAGAAGTCATCAACTACGACCTGATTAAAGAACAAATAAAAATAGCTGCAGGCATCCCCATCACCGGGAAAAACTATTTTCCTGCTTTGCATGCGATCGAATGTCGTATCAATGCTGAAGACCCCTACAATAACTTTCGCCCATCCCCGGGAAAAATCACAACCCTGCACGTTCCCGGCGGCCATGGCGTACGTGTTGATTCACACATTTATGCCGGCTATGTCATTCCTTCAAATTACGATTCCATGATTGCAAAACTCATCACTGTTGCGCAAACACGTGAGGAAGCAATCAATACCATGGAACGCGCGCTGAGTGAATTTGTTGTCGAAGGTGTAAAAACCACCATCCCATTTCATCAGCAATTGATGCGTAATGAAGATTTCCGAAACGGAAATTATACAACGAAATTTCTGGAAACATTTAAGCTGGAAGAGTAATTCAAGGCGCAGAACCTTACTGACGACATCCATCTACCGTATACCGAACACCCTTTTTCCCTTCATCAGTACGATTTGTAATCCATGTAAATTTCCTGGATAAACGCTTGTCCGTGATGCAATAATTCAGCGTTGCGTTCGCGGGGTGTTTTATCGTTTTTCAGAACATAATTTTGCCAGTTGTACGAATACGCAATCCAGTCCTTGTCTTCCATCCATCCCAGGACATTTTCCATCTGGAAATAAGCGAAATTTTTCACCGTTGGATTGAGCAGATTTTTACTCCAGGAAAATGCCGAAGCAT
>DAORHY010000242.1:0-5763 GCA_035438225.1 Bacteroidia bacterium | reverse complement strand
CTCAAGGGGGTCAATTTGCAGTGAAATGAAGGGGTCAGTTTGTCTGAAATCTCCAATTATATCGGGCCGAATGAATCTGGGATGACAATGGTATGGAATTACGCAGATGGATCTCAAGATTCAATTGTAAACCCTGATACTACACAACAGAACAGAACCCATGCGTTTCCGTCTGGTGGGGTTTATGTTGTAAGTTGCACACTTTATTATCCTGCACCAACAGATACAGGAATTAGCGGCTGCACTCCTTATACCTACCGTGATACGGTGTTTATTAGCGGCGCAAAGATTACTACAAGCGGGTCAACTTCAATTTGTCAAGGCGACAGTGTACATTTAACTGCTTCTTCGGGATCTTCTTATCTATGGACGGGTGGCGCAACAACACAATCCATCTATGCGAAAACCACCGGAACCTATACTGTAACCGTTACGAATAGCAATGGTTGCGTAGGCACTTCCACTGCAACTATAAACGTATCTGTCCATCAGAACCCTTCAACAACGTTAAGCATTGTTAGTACCCCTTGTATGGGTGGAACAAACGGAATAATTTCAGCCACGACTACAGGTGGAAGTACTCCGTATCATTACCTCTGGTCAAATGGAACAACAACGAATCCACTTGATACAATTTCTGCCGCAACGTATTTCGTGACCGTAACGGATTCATTTGGCTGTACTGATCGAGACACCATTGGATTAACGGAAATCCTGACATGTTGCGGTATGGGTCAGTTGAATGCTCCATCCAATATCACTTCTCTTGTTTCTGGCAGTAGTTATAATGTTAACGGATATGTAACCGTAAGCGGAAACGTCTCTGTGTCAAATACACAGTTCTACATGGGAGATCTTTCGCAAATTACTATTGGCAGTGGTTCTACCCTAACCATGAACGGGTGTCACATGAGTGCATGTGACAGTATGTGGAATGGGATTTCATTCACAGACAATACCTCATTTTTAGTGCTTAACGGCGACACTATAGAAGATGCCTATCAGGCCATTTCAGATTCAGCAAGCGCTCGAATTACGGTTTCCAATACAGTTTTCAATAAAAACCGAAGAGGCATTGTCATTCTAGGTTCTCCAACAGCGCTTACATCTACTGTTTCAAATTGCACTTTTACTTGCCAAGATATTAGCGGTCAAGTTTCAACAACAAAAGACGGTGGTTACTCGTATAGCGGTATCGAAGTTAGTGACATGAATGGATGGACGTTGAGTTCAAACCATTTCTATCATATGTATTACGGCGTAAAATCCGAAAACAGCTCTTTGTCTGTTTCAACTTGTACCTTCTACGATATGAGAAGATATGATTTCCTATATCGGAATTTGAGGGCATTGCCTTACACATGGATTTACGATGGATATGGTGTCTACACGAACAATTCATCCGGAAGTCCAATTTCTCTGGTTGTTCAAGGAAGTGTTTTTACAAATTGTGGTGTAGGTGTCACAATAAAGAACGCCATTATAACAGAAGTTTCAGGATCAATATTTGATTCCTTGAGATTTGCTGCTGTTTCAGTTACGAACCCTTCAGGAGTGGAAATAAACATTCATAACAACAATATTTCTCATTACCTAAATGGCGTATCAATTCTAGAACCGCGTGTAGCAAATAACACTCTTATACATGACAATATCTTTACGACATCATCTGTATTAATCTCATCACCACTTCACAATGCCGCTGTTAATTGGTCGATCAAGCTCCAAAATCGACTTCCGGGTGTTACGACCGCTTCAATTACAAACAACAGAATGAACGATCAATTAAAAGGAGTTTATTTGAATGGATGCGAGCAAGTTGAGATCAATACAAATATAATTCAATTAATTGGAAGCGGTAATACTACAAAGCAGTATGGAATCTGGCTAGTCAACAGCCCTAATTGCACGGTTGCTAATGATAGTATAGTTGCACCTACAGGAATAACAGATCCTTCACTAGCAAGAGGAATTCGTTTTGAAAGCTCTACGGGATGTTCAATAAACAGTAATTATCTTTTGAATTTGGGAAGCGGAATAAACGGATTGAATTTCTGTGATCTTACAACGTTATGCGGAAATGATATCTGGAATTGTGTTCGAGGGATGGATGTCTTCAATATTACACTTCCGACCCAAGGCGCTACAAATTCTCCGCAAGATAACATGTGGAGAAATATTGCATTAGCAAATAGGATTGTTGGCAGCACGTCCAACAATGTGCCAATTGATTTTTACCATCGATATACCCAGAGCAATATTAATAATAAATTTAGCCCTGGCTCAAATCAATTAATCCGAAGCTTTCCAAATACAATGGGATTGTCGCCATGTAGTGTTCCGGACACATTCCCTCAGTTGTTCACAGAAATAACAGATCAAGTAATTAAAGACTCAATTGTATTTTTTGTTTACAACCCGGAAAATAAATGGTTTGCTGAAAAATATGCATTCCATTTGCTTTCAAAAGATTCAATGTTGATGAATCAGGGATTACCTTCTGATCAGCAGAGAAAGCAATTCTTCGACAATTTAAAGCAAAGAAATGTCGGGGAATTGGAAGCAATTCATGACGCATTGAATGCAAAAGATTACCTGCAAGCTATTACCATGCTTATCAATTTCCAGCCAGAGAACGTTATCGAACAGAACTTAAAAGATGCCTTCAATTCAGTTGAAAAAATTCAAACAGATGTCCCTCTCTCAATCGATGACTCTCTATTGCTTGATAATATAACTGAACAACTAGCATTTGAAGGAGGGCCCGGTGTTTTTATTGCTAGAGCAATAATGGACGAAGAATACGATGATGAAATTACCGGAGCTTTGCTTCGTCAATCAAACAACGAGCAAGAATATTTAGAATCAAAAATTCTGTTATATCCAAACCCAACAAGTGGCAAGGTTATCATCTCTAAAAACTTGGCTCAATATGGCGGTTGCAGAATTGAAATAAATGACATGCATGGCAGATTGTATTTAAGTTCAAAGATCGATGTAAATGAAACTTTATTTGAAAAAGATTTGAGTTTCTTGAATTCTGGAATATATGCTCTTCAAATTTATTGCGATGATCAACAAATTGAATCTTTGAAGCTCATTATCCAGAAATGAAAAAATATTTTTTTATATGGATTCTCCTCCTTGTCTATTCCTTTGCGAATGGACAAGGAAGAAATTCAATTTGGTGCTTTGGTGATAGTGCCGGAATTGATTTTCGAAACATTTCTGCTCCTTCCTTGTTTGCAAGTGGAATGAATTCAATTGGATCATGCTCAACTATATCTGACACTACCGGCAACTTAATGTTTTATTGTTCGTCTCCAGATATTGTGAATTTCAACAATGGGGTTCTGCCACTTGGCATAGTTTACAACAGAAACCATTTAAAAATGCAAAACGGAGACTCCTTGAATTGCAGAGCATGGTATCATGAAATGGTAATTGTTCCAGACCCCGACAATTCGAATTTGTATTATATATTTCATGTTGGTGTAACTAATCTTTACGGACTTTACTATTCTGTTGTAGATATGTCGCAAGATAGTGGCCGTGGGGCAGTAATTTCCAAGAACACTCAATTGAGAAATGAAATAGGAGGAGATTACATTCAGGCTGTTAAACATGGAAATGGAAAAGACTGGTGGGTCATATTTCGAACTGCCCCTCCCTCTAACAACAAATTCTACGTGTACTCAATTAACTCAAATGGTGTTCAATTCGACCATATCGATAGTATTGGACCCCTTAGTTCTACAAACGGAGGTGATTTACGATTTAATTCAAACGGGACTCAATTTGCATTTTGCAATTGGAATGGCCTGTTGGCTCTTTATGATTTTGATCGCTGCACCGGAACAATTTCGCTGAATGAAATTATCCATCAGGAATTCTCTGCGGGTACTTCGCCTTTCTTTTTTGATTGTTGTTTTTCACCCAATGATTCAATGCTCTATGTCAGTAGTGTACCGTACTATAGTACAAACGACACTTCTCAAATTTATATCTATCAATTTCGACTATGGATGCCTAATGTGTATGCTTCAAAACTTGTCATCTGGAGTGTTCCTTATCCAAATTTCCCCGGAGCAGTCAGGCTGGCACCCGATAACAAAATTTATATTGCTGCTCAATCGACAGGGTATCCTTATGATAGTACAAATTACTATACTGAGAACATGAATCTAACTGTTATTAATCAACCCAATCTTGTTGGTGCTTTAGCTTGCGATGTTCAGCCATTCAGTTTTTACTTGGGCGGAAAAAGAACGTATTGGGGATTGCCAAATAATCCGACCTATGATCTAGGTCCTCTAACAGGCAGCCTTTGCGATACAATTAATACTATCATTGAACAACCTGAAATAATTCATTCTGCGTTGAATCTTTCGTATCAATCAGCATGGCAAAGTGTGATTGTAAATGCAAATAATTTAAAAGGAATAAAAATAGAGATTTATTTATCGGATATTTCCGGAAGAATTCTATTAGCAGATGAAGGGAAAATAATTTCAGGATGTTTTACGAGGAATATTTCGATGGATAATTTAGCGGTTGGGGTTTATTTGGTGACAATTGTGACTGACAAAGAAAAGCTTTCAGGGAAGATTGTGAAAGATTAACCAATTTCAAGAAGGAAACAAGCGGTCAGTTTTTTTCTATTGAGTGTTTGAATTGCAACTGAATTTAGAAATCTAAAAAATCTTGTTTGATTATTTTTATTAAATTTACAGTAGTTCTGGTTGGGCTTAAATTCGAATCCCAAATCCACTTAATCACTAAACTATTTCTTGTATGAAAGGCCTATATTTTGTTCTGTTAGCGTTGATTTGGACTAAAACGTATTCTCAGTCCGAGATCGAGAGAAATTTTAATGACGGGTCACTTGAATGGCAGGCAATAAAAATTCTTGAAACAAAAAATCATGGATTCGTATTGCATGCAATTTCAAATCCATTTGGCGAGAATGGCAATAAAATTAATGACTTTATAGTCCTAGATTCCCTTGGTACGAAACAATGGAGTTATTCATTTGATTCAGGTGACGCTTATATCGGTTATTCAGATGGTGGATTTGGAATTGGTAATGATGGCGCAATTTTTATTCTTGACAATGAGCTTGCCTGCATGGGATCAGGAGGAAATGTTATTAAGTACGACATTCAGGGGAATTTAATTTGGAATAGAGCGAATGACTTTGGATTGTATAAACCATACTCGCTTCTTTATACAATATGTTCTACACAAAATGACAATCAGATTTTCGGTGGTTCTATCGGCTGTCAAAACACTATACCGTACTTGTGCATGATTGATAGCAATGCAAATACAGTCTGGGAATATAATCTTGATTCAATTTACCCGGGAGAATATGTTCGAAAAATAGAACGTTTTCAGGATTCAACATTTTTAGTTCATCTCGTGAATCATACGATTCAAATTGATGAGAGTGGAGCAATCCTTTCTTCGAACTTCCCTACTGGCGTATTCATTGTTTCAAGAGACAGCGGGTACATTAAATTGAACTCGAATCAAATAATTCGACTGGATGATAGTTTGAATGTTGTTTGGACTTCACCTATCAATTGTAACTCTTGTCATTATTACAACTTAGCTGAAGATTCCTTAAATAATATCTTCGTCACTGGAAGAATGGATACGTGTAATGGAGATATTCTATTATCACGATTCGAATCTACAGGGAATTTTGTTTACACAAAGCTTTACGGTGGGGCATTAAGCGATCAAGGGAATGATATAATC